>PWWF01000061.1 GCA_003561595.1 Paracoccaceae bacterium
ACCGATGCGGCCTCTGCCGCTGACGCGTCGCGCAATCCGTGATCGATGGTGGCGACATGCAGCGCGCGCCCGTCCGCCCAACCGGCGGCCAGATGCATCAGCGCCATGGAATCGCCGCCGCCTGATACTGCCAGCCCCAGGGGTGCGAGGCCGGGGTCAAACCCCGCCATCGCAGCCGCGAAGCGGGCCGAAACGCTCATGGGCAGCCAAGCTCCTCGCGCGCGCTGCCTGCCTCGGATGCCTCTGAGCTGTCGGGAAAGCGCTCGGTCAGCTCATCGAACATGACGCAGGCTTCCTCGCGCTGGTCCAGACGGCCCAGCGACTGCCCCAGCGCCAGCAGGGCGCGGGGGGCGTCCGCGCCTTCGGTATCGGCAAGATAGAGGTTGAGATAGGTGCGCGCCGCGTCGGATTCGGACCCGCGCGCGCGATGGGTTTCGGCCAGCAACATGCTGGCATCGGCGCCAAGCGGGCTGCCGGGATAGAGATCGAGGAAATCTGACAGCGCCTCGGCGGCAGCATCATGATCGCCCGCATCGGCCAGTTCGCGCGCCGCGTCAAAGGCCGCGCGCTCGCCTGCGGCAAGTTCCGGCATCGGTTCCGTGCTCTCGGCCTCGCCGCCCAGCGGGCGGGGGGGCGGCAATTCGCTGGGATCACCGCCTTCAAGCTCGGTCAGGCGGAATTCCAGATCGCCCAGCCGGTTGCTGGCCTCGTCAATCGCGCGGCGGATGCGGAACTCCAGCTCTTCGGTGCGCCCGGTCAGCCGCGCCAGTTCCTCGCGGATACGCTCGACCCGTTCGATCACGCTGCCGTCGAAATCGGGCTGTTCCGCCGCCTCGCCCGAAGACAGCTCGCGCGCCAGTTCGGCCACGACCCCGCTCAGCGCCTGCAACTCGGATCGCAGCTCGGCCACGCTGTCGGCATGGGCGGCGGGCGCCGCCACAAGGACGGCGCCCAGAAATGCGGCGCGCAAGCCAGCCCGCATCAGCTTGTCCGCCCACCGCCGGCGATGGTGGTCACCGCGCGACGGTTCAGATCCCAGCAGCGCTGCTCGGGGCAGGCCTCGACCGGGCGTTCCTTGCCATAGCTGACTGTGCGCAGCCGGTTGGAGCTGACGCCCTGCGAGATCAGGTATTGCATGGTGGCCGAGGCGCGGCGTTCGCCCAGGCTGACGTTATATTCGCGGGTGCCGCGTTCATCGGCATGGCCCTCGATGACGATGTCGAATTGCGGATTGGCCGACAGCCAGCGTGCCTGCGCGCTCAGCGTGGAGCGGCCTTCTTCGGTCAGCGACGAACTGTCGGTCGTGAAGAACACGCGATCCCCGATCCGCTGCTGGAAATGCGCGATCGAATTGGGGTCATTCGGGTCGCCCAGCGATCCCGATGTGATACCACCATCGTTGAAGCCACCGCCATTGCCAAAGCCGTCGCCATCGGCGCCAAAGCCGCCACCCGCCCGCGGGTTGTTACAGGCGGCCAGCGCAAGCGTGGCAAGAACCAGGAGTGTTTTTGTGGTCAGGTTCATGTCAGTCTATCCCTCAGGGTGTGATGATGAAGTCAATCAGGTCAGGGCAGAAGCGGGCCCCATGCCGGGTCCGAGGCTGGCCCCGGGGTGGGAACGCGCCGCAGATTGCGCCCCGAAATATCGACGGAGTAGATGGCGGGGTCGCCGCCGCGTGCCTCGCGCGTGAACTTCACCACGCGGCCATTAGGGGCCCAGGTCGGCCCCTCGTCAAGGAACGAGGCCGTGAGCAGCCGCTCCTCGGACCCGTCCGCGCGCATCACCCCGATATGGAAGCGGCCCGCATGCGATTTGGTAAAGGCGATCAGGTCCCCGCGCGGCGACCAGACCGGCGTTGAATACCGCCCCTGGCCAAAGCTGATGCGCTGCGCCTCGCCCCCGTTGGCGGACATCACATAGATCTGGCTGGTGCCCGAGCGGTCGGATTCGAATGTGATCTGGCGGCCATCGGGCGAAAAGCTGGGGCTGGTCGCGATAGACGAGGATGAGGTGAGCTGCGTCATCTGCCCTGAGCCAAGATCCAGCCGATAGAGGTCGGTATTCCCCCCGCGCGCGGCCGAAAACACCAGCGACCGCCCATCGGGCGAAAAGCGCGGCGAGAAGGTCATCGCGCCGGGAATATCGCCCACAAGCTGGCGCTGCCCCGAGGACAGGTCCATCAGCGCGATGCGCGGTGCGCCGGTTTCATAGGTGGTATAGACCGCGCGTGTCCCGTCCGGCGAGACACGGGGCGCGATGACCAGCGACCGCCCATCCGTCAGTATCTGCGTATTTTCGCCGTCCTGATCCATGATCGCCAGCCGCTTGGTCCGGTCCGCGCGCGGCCCGCTTTCGGCGATAAAGACCACGCGGCTGTCGAAATACCCGTCTTCGCCCGTGATCCGGCTATAGACCGCGTCCGACACCTTGTGCGCCATGCGCCGCCAGTTGGCCGTGCTGCCCGAAAACTGCATCCCCTGGCCCATCTGCTGGCCCGATGTCACGTCGAACAACCGGAATTTCACGGTCATGCGGTTGCCCGACACCTCGACCGCGCCGGTAATCAGCGCCTGCACATTGATCGCGCGCCAGTCCGAATAGCTGACCGAGGCATCGAAACTCGACACCCGCGCGATATGCGCATCGCGCAGCACCTCGCGGAACAGGCCGGTATTGCTCAGGTTGGCTGCCACGACCCGCGCCAGCGGCTGGGCATATTCATTGCCCGCGCTGTTTTCCGGCACGAAGCTGGGAACGGCAAAGGGCATTGGCTCGATCACCCCTTCGGTGATCTGCAGCCGCAGCGGTTGGGCCTGCGCTGTGGACAGCGCGCCAATCAGCGCCAGCAGCGCAGTCATATACAGGAAAAGCCGGGTCATCGTAGCCTCATCCCTTCAGGGTTGAACGTGATTTCAATATCGCGCCATGCATCGTATTTGTCGCGGGGCAATCCATAGCCATCGCCCTCGCAGCGTATGATCGCACGGCGGGCGGCGTCAAATGCCTGCTGACGGGCCGTCTCGGTCCCGCCCGAGGCGGATACGATCCGGATAGAGCCCTGTTCATGCCGCGCATCGGGCGTCATGGAAAAGCCCACGGTCACAGTCACCTGCTGCGCATCGGTCGAGAGCACGCCGATATTCCAGCATTGCTGGATGGCCAGGCGCAGGGCGTCGGCCTCGGATGACGTGAGCGCCGCCGCCGCTGACGGGTTCGACCCGCTGCCGATCTGTTCCGACAGCGCATCCGACAGGCTATCGGCCAGCGCCTGCTCGATATCGGCGCTGGAGGGGGCGGGGTCGGGTTCCGGCTCTGGCGTCGGTGCGGGTGTCGGCTCGGGTTCGGGCGTGGGGGCCTCGGCGGTCTCGGTCGGTGCGGGCGGTGTGGGCCGTTCGGGGCGCGTGCGCGGCCGGTCGCTGACCGTGGGGGCGGCAGCGGCGCGTTCGGTGGGCGCGTCATCGGTCTCGGTCGCTTCGGTCACGATTTCGGTCGTGGCCTCTGGCGGTGCGGTCTCGGCCTGTTCCTCTTCAGGCAGGGGGGTGGCCTCGGCATCGTCTTCGGGCGCGCTGGGGGTCTGGGCGGCGAAATCCTCTTGCGCGGTCTCTGGCGGGGCCTCGGTCGGGTCGGGGGCCACGCGGTCCACATCACGCGGGCGCGGGCGCTGGCTGGCACCGGGGCTGGGCGTCGGCGAAAAGATCACGCCGGTCGAGGGCGCGGTGATTTCGGGTTCGGGCGCGGGTTCGGGTTCCGGTTCGGGCTGCGGCTCTGGTTGCGGCTGGGGTTCCGGTTGCGGCTCGGGCTCCGGCTCGAGCTGCGGTTCGGGTTGCGGCTGGGGTTCCGGTTCCGGCTCGGGCGCCGGTTCCGGCGCGGCGGGCGGCGGGGCCGAGGGCGTGCTCAGCGCCGCGAAATCCTGCGCCGAGATCAGCGACACGTCACTGACCGGCACGCTTGCGGCATCGTCGGGCGCGCTGAAGATATCGAACAGCATCACCCACAGGATCAGCCCGATATGGGCCACCCCCGAGATTTTCTGCCCGGTATCCATCCGTGCCCAGAGATCGCTGGCGCTTGGCATGCCTCAGATGCGGCCCTGTTTCCACAAGTTTCAGTTCGACGCGCCGTCAAAACGCGGCCCGCCCTCGTCGGTCACCAGACCGATATTGTTGAATCCGCCCGAATTCAGCGCGCCCATGATCTGCACCACCCGCTCATAGGGGATAGCCCCGTCCGCGCGCAGAAACACCCTGTTGTCGCGCCGTTCGGCGGCAATGGCGCGCAGTTGCGGGATAAGTTGATTGGGGTCCACTTCTGACGACATGATCATCACGCTGCCGTCATTGCTCAGCGTGATCGACAGCGGTTCCTCCTGATCGCCGGGCAGCGCCCCGGCGGAGGTGCGCGGCAATTCGATCGGCACACCCACGGTCAGCATGGGCGCGGCCACCATGAAGATGATCAGCAGCACCAGCATCACATCGACAAAGGGCGTGACGTTGATCTCGGACATGCGCGCGGCCCCGCCGCGCCGTCTGCGCCGCCCTGTGCCCCCGCTCTTCTTCATCAGCTGCGCGCCCATGGGTCAGGCCGCGTCCAGTTGCCGTGACAGGATGGTGTTGAACTCATCGGCAAAGGCCTCGAAGCCCGACACGATGGCGTCGCTGTCATCCGTCAGCTTGTTGTAGAAGATCGTGGCCGGGATCGCGGCCAACAGCCCCAGCCCCGTGGCCAGCAGCGCCTCGGCAATGCCGGGGGCGACGACAGCGAGGTTGGTGGATTGCGCGAGTGCGATTTCCTCGAACGCGTGCTTGATCCCCCAGACCGTGCCGAACAGCCCGATAAAGGGCGAGGCAGACCCGACCGAGGCCAGAAAGGTCAGCCCGCCCGTCAATGCGCGCGATTCCTTCTCGATGGCGACATCCATCGACCGGTCGATCCGCGCGACCGCACCGGGGATCAACGCGCCATCGGGCCGGTGCGACCTGCGCCATTCGGTCATGCCTGCGGCAAACACCCTCTCGGGCGGGGTGGCGGGCGCGGGGCCGATCTGGTCATACAGTTCGTCCAGCGGTTCGCCCGACCAGAAGGCCGCTTCGAAATCCTGTGCCTCTGCGCGGGCGCGCCGATACAGGATCAGTTTCTGGATGATGATACCCCAGGACCAGAACGAGGCCAGGATCAGGCTGATCATGACCAGTTGCACTGTCAGGGTCGCGCGCGCAAACAGCGCCAGCAGCGAGAAATCGATCTCCTGCGTTGTGGTCAGAGTCGTGGGGTCCATGTCCTGCTCTTGTGTCCTGCTCTCGGGGGGCCACTCTTCAGGCGGCTTTGGCGCAGAGCATACAGCAAGACAAGCGCCTGACCAACACAAGCGCGTTACACAATTGCTTATGGTGAGTGATTTTCGCCGACTGCGTCCAAAAGCGCGCGGGGCAGGGGTCTGGGGCGGCCTGAATCCGCCAGACAGACCAGTGTCACCTCGGCCTCGAACAGAGGGTGGCCTTCGCGCAGCACGCGCTGATCCAGCACCAGCCGCGCGCGGGTGTGGCTGTGCAGCGTGGTCGTGACGGTCAGCAGGTCATCGAATCGCGCAGGCGCGCGGTACTCCGCCACCAGCCTGCGCACGGCAAAGACGCCCTCGCCGCGCGCTTTCATCGCGCGCTGGTCAAGCCCCAGCGCGCGTACCCATTCCGACCGGGCGCGTTCGATGAATTTCAGGTAATTGGCATAATAGACGATCCCGGCAAGGTCGGTATCCTCGTAATAGACGCGGATGGGGTGGGTGTGGGTCATCTGCGGGGCCATTCTGCCGTTGCGTCACGCGCAGGGGTGCCACAGCCGGGGCAGGCGGGCAAGGCTTGCACTTGGCGCGACCCGTCATAGGTGCTGTTCCAACGCAAGCATGAGACAAGGAGGTCTGACATGTCAGACGCAAGGACAGTGTTCATCACCGGTGCATCGACCGGGATCGGCGCGGCGACCGCGCGCGCCATGGTGGCCGAGGGGTGGAATGTGGGCCTGATGGCGCGCAGCCGCGACAAGCTGGAGGCGCTGGCGCAGGACCTGGGCGATGCGGCGCTGGCCCTGCCGGGCGATGTGACCGATCTGGACGCGCAGAAGGACGCCATCGCGAAGCTGGCCGCACATTTCGGGCGGCTGGATGCGAGTTTCGCCAATGCGGGCAAGGGGCTGGACACACCGGGGACCGAGGCGGGCGACCCCGAGGAATGGCGCCAGATGATCGATCTGAACATCATGGCGCTGCTTTACACCACCCGCGCCAGCATCCCCGAGCTGCGCAAGACACGGGGGCATCTGGTGCTGACCGGCTCGGTCGCGGGCAAGGTGCATATTCCCGGCTCGATCTACGGGGCCAGCAAATGGTTCGTGCAGGGCTATGCGGGCAACATGGCGCAGGAAATGCGCGAATGGGGCGGGCGCTGCACGCTGATCGCGCCGGGCATGGTGGACACGCCCTTTTTCGCCGAACCCAAGCCCGACAAGCTGAAACCCGAGGATATCGCCGAGGCCGTGCGCTTCGCACTCACCCGCCCCGAACGCGCGAACATGCCCGAAATGGTGATCATGCCAACCGGATGAGCGCTGCGCCCCCGGCTGGCCCGCGGATCAGGCCAGCCGGGGCAGGGGCAGGTTCAGCCGCTGTTGCAGGAAATCCAGATCGGCAGAGGCATTGCGCGCCTTGTAGCCTTCGGAAATCAGGTGGCGAATATACATCCGGTTATAGATGAACATGAACACCAGCCCCGACAGCCCGAAACTGAGCAAGGCGCAGATGGCAAGGATCGCAAACCCCGCCCAATGCCCGCGAAACAGCGGCGGAAGCGCGTTGAAGAACATGACGGTCCAGGAAAACCCGACCGGGGCTTCCTTCATCTGGCCGGTTTGCGGGTTCTCGAAATAAATTCTTGCGTAAGCCATGGGTCTGCCTGTCCTGCGTGCCCCGCGCGGGGGAATAAACAGGGCCAGACTAGCCGCGCGGGATTATCAATCGCTTAATGCGCGCTGACCCGCGCGCCCAGCCGCAGCGCGTGGCTCGGGTCGGTGGCGACAGCGGGCATCACCGGGTCATAGGCCGCGCGGATCAGCGCGCCGATCTCGGGGCGCAGGATGGTCTTGTCGCCTGCGACCGCCAGTGCCGAGCGGTCGGTAAAGGCCGTGTCCGACCACAGCAGGATCACCTGCACGGCTTGCGACAGCGCGAGCGTTTCGGCGGGCACGTCCGAAAGCGCGTCATCCATGCGGATGAACACGAAGGCGGCCTTGATCGCGCCCTCCGCGTCAAAGCGGAACACGCGGTACTGGTTGGCATCGGCCGCTTTCAGCCGCGCGACCAGTGGCACCAGCCCCTCGACCAGCCGGTCCAGATGCGGGACAGCGGGCAGCTCGTCCCAGTCGCGAAAGAAAAAGACCATCAGATTGGCGCCCAACTCCGCGTCGGTCTCGGCCATGCGGTGCCCGGCCAGCGCCACCACGGCCTCGACGGCGCCCTTGACCGTGGCAAGGGTCGCGTCATCCACCCCGAAGACAACGGGAACGATGGGCCGCCCCCAGCGGGCGCACAGATACTGTCCGTCCGAACGGGTAAACAGGGCCTCGATCATCGTGCTGTCCATAACTGCCCCTCTAGGTCACCAGCAAATCAAGTGCAAGCGGGCGGAACCGCGCCGATCCGTTCACCAGTTTCGCAGCAACCACAGGTTGCAGCTTGGACTTTCCCATAGCCTGCGTTATAGTCACGAAAACGTATGGGCGTCTTTCCGCGCCGTGCACATGTGGACGTTATGTTTTGTAATCCAAATTTGCGAGGCCGGTATCGACGCACCCTGAGGTGACCCCAGACTGCAGCGCCTTGCAACCGAACGAGAAGAGACGGGCATGGCAGACAGACCTGTCGATCTGGGCAGCTTGGGGCCGGTTGCGGAAGGCATCACCGCCCGCATGCGCGAGATCTGCGCCGATCTTGGCGTCGAATATGCCTGCTACGCGTCCAATACCACGATCAACGGCGAATTGGTCGGGCTGACCACTTACCCCGAGGAATGGCGCGCGCATTACCTGTCGCAGGGCCATCACATGCGCGACCCCACGCTGACCCGCGCCGTGCATGCCGTGGCGCCGGTGGACTGGTCGCGCCTGCGCAACATGGACGGCTATGCCGAAGTGTTTCGCGACGCCTCGGATTTCGCAATCCCGGAGACCGGGCTGAGCGTGCCGATCCGCGGGGCCTTTGGCGACCGGGGCGTGCTGACGCTGGCGCGAAGCTGCTCGGCCGTGGAATGGGCCGCGCAGAAACGCGAGATCATGCAGCAGGTACAACTGATGGCTGCGCAACTGCATGATGATGTGCTGCGCAGCGGCCATGTGCTGCAACGCATCCGCCAGCCCACGCTGTCGGACCGTGAAAAGGAAATCCTGCAATGGACGGCGGCGGGCAAGTCGCAGCAGGACATCGCCGATATCCTGAACCTGTCCAATCGCACGGTCGAGGTGCATCTGCGCTCGGCCCGCGCCAAGCTGGGCGCGCTGAACACGGCGCAGGCCGTGGGCCGCGCCATAGGACTGCGCGTCATCTATCCCATCTGAACCGGATCAGAGCCCCGCAAACCCCGCCCATGGCGGGTTTTCGCCTGTGCGTGGTTCTTCCGCGCACCGCTGCACGGCCTACGGGATTTCCACAATACCACAGGTTGACTGTGTGTGCTTTGATACCCTCAACAGTATATCAAACCCGGAGCGCAGACCAATGATCCTCATTGTAGATGCACTGAATCGACATGAATTTACCGATATCCTTGATGACATGTACCGCCTGCGTGCCCGCGTCTTTGGCGAGCGGCTTGGGTGGGAGGTGGATATCCGCGACGGCAAGGAACGGGATTGTTTCGATGACCTTGATCCGGCCTATATCATCGGTCTGGATGATGAAGGCCGCGTGATCTCCTGCGTCCGGGCCCTGCAGACGATGGGTCCGCATATGCTGTCGGATGTGTTCTCGGATATCCTGGACGGGCAGCCGCCGTTGCGCTCGCCCGTGATCTGGGAAGCGACGCGGTTCTGTGTCGACACGGATCGCCTGGCACGCGGGCGCGGGGCGGGCACGATTGCCCATGCGACCTGCGAACTGAACCTTGGCGCGCTGGAATACGCCATCGAATCGGGGATCACCGATGTGATCGCGGTTGTGGACCCGCGCATGGACCGGGTTCTGCGCATGTCCGGCAATGGTGCCTATGACTATCTGGGCAAGACCGTGAATATGGGCAAGGTCCACGCGCTGGCGGGGCTTCTGGATTGCACCGAGGAACGGCTGGAGCGCGTGCGCGAGATGGCCGGGATCACGGGTTCGGTGATCGTGGATGAGGAAGAGTTCCGCGCGGCCCGTGTCCGCAAGGCATCGCGCGCGGGCACGCTTGCGCAGTATTTCATGGATCAGATCGACGCGGCACAGGACCCCACGGAACTGCAGGCGGTGCTGGAACTGGCCGATACGGTTCTGGGCCCGGTCAGCGCGCGCGCTGTCCGTGAAGCGGCACGGGCCGACTCGACCCATTAAGGGGGCGGCGGCAGCGCGCCGCCGCCATCCGGGGCATCGCGACGCACCCTATCAGGGCCGGTCCTCCGGCCCCGTCGCGCTTTATGCCTCTTGCCACAGGGTCCGCGCGCCTTGCCAGCGCAGGAACCGCTTGCTAGACGGCGCGCATCGGGCCAAGCTGCCCGCCCGGCCGTTCAGCAAAAGGATGCCCCATGACCGACCAAACGCCCACGCAGGCCGATCTGGCCACCATCATGCGGATCATCCCTCACCGCTACCCGTTCCTTCTGGTGGACAAGGTGCGCGATGTGGTGGCGCGGCAATCGGCGGTGGGCATCAAGAACGTCACCTTCAACGAGCCGCATTTTCAGGGCCATTTCCCCGGCGCGCCCATCATGCCCGGCGTCACGATTGTCGAGGCGATGGCCCAGACCGCAGCCGTCCTCGTGGGCCTGTCGGTCGGCTTTGGCGACAAGGCGCCGCTGGTCTATTTCATGTCCATCGACAAGGCCAAGTTCCGCCGCAAGGTCGTGCCCGGTGACGTGCTGGAACTGCATGTGCAGGTCAAGCGCGGCTCGACCCGGATCTGGAAATTCGAGGGTGTGGCCAAGGTGGATGGCGAGATCGCCGCAGAGGCCGAATTCGCCGCCATGATCGATACCAGTGCTACAGTCGCGGAGTGACCGCGCCATGATCGACCCCAGTGCAGAGATTCACCCCTCGGCCATTGTCGAGCCGGGCGCGCAGATCGGGCCGGGCTGCACCATCGGCCCCTTTGCCTTCATCGGGCCAGAGGTCACGCTGGGCGCGGATGTCACCATCCGCCCGCATGCGCTGGTCACGGGCTGGACCGATATCGGGCCGCGCGCGACGGTCTTTTCCTTCGCCTCGGTCGGTGAGGTGCCGCAGGACCTGAAATACGCGGGCGAGCGCACGCGCCTGATCGTCGGGGCCCGCTGCCGCATCCGCGAGGGCGCCACGCTGAACACCGGGACCGAGGGTGGCGGCGGGGTGACCCGGGTCGGCGATGACTGCCTGCTGATGACCGGCGTGCATATCGGCCATGACGCGCAGGTGGGCAACGGGGTGATCATGGCCAACCAGGTCGCCATCGGCGGGCACGCGGTGATCGCAGACAAGGTGGTGATCGGCGGGCTGTCGGGCGTGCACCAGTTCGTCCGCA
>PWWF01000415.1 GCA_003561595.1 Paracoccaceae bacterium
ACGTCGCCTGGCGCAGCTGGTACGGCTTTTGCACGAAATGGAATCATGGTTTGGCAACGGCGATGTGGACCGCGAGTGCCGTGTCCACGGTCGCGTTGATGCGCTCCCTCATGGATATACGCTGGTTGAAATCCAGCATCAGAACGGGATCTCCGACTCGGCGGCGATCTCTGCCATTGCATGTCGTTCTGCGTCCGCTGGCCGAACGGCCGGTCCCTGCCGATCCGCTCCATTCCGGGCGCCAGCGCGCACAAAGGCGGGCTGTGCCGGGGTTTCCTGCTCGTCGAATTCGACCATGCACCATCCGGTCTTCGCTTTGAGCGTGAAGGCCGCCTGGCAGCCCATGGAGCAGAGCCTGCGGCGGGTTTGAGTGCGGTGAGCCGGATCAGGATACGGCCCCGGGGGGACCGTTTCCCCCGCGAATGGCCCGGCCGGCGGGATCGAAACAGCCGAAACCGTGCGGGCGGGAACCCGCGGAAACCCGCGACCCACAAGCGCTGGTTTGCACAGATGAGCAGTGGACGCCTGGCAAGGCCGCGACTGACGCAGGAGTTGTGCGAGGTTGTCATTCGCGTCGGGTCCGAAACCCATCTGAGGGGTGCAAACGGATCGCGGGGAACTGAAAAAAGCTGGGGATCTGCGTCGGCACCCCTTTGGTGAACGCGTTGCGCCACTGGAAGCTGCACTGCCCCAAGAGCCACCTCTGGCTGATGTTCCCGCTGCGGGCGGCGGCATCCTGCAGCAGTTTCAGATGATCATGACGGACCCAAATGGGTCACGTCGGCATGCTGTATCACAGGCGTGTCTGATGGGGACCCACACACTCATGCCGCGCTATTCCAGCAGCCCGAAGCGCCGCATCTTGTTGTAAAGCGTCTTGCGCGAGATCCCCAGATAGGCGGAGGTATCCCCGCGCCGAAATCGGTTCCGGCGCAGCGCATCCACCAGCCAGTCGCGTTCGCCGACAGCTTGCGGCGCGGCCTCGGACCCGGCCATGCCCGGTTTGGTGGCCTGCCCGATCGCAGCCGAGATCTGGGCCGATCCAATCGTGTCCTGTTCGCTGTCCAGTGCGGCGCGGTCGATGACCGAGCGCAGTTCGGGCGTGTTGCCCGGCCAGTCATGGGCCAGCAACAACCGATAGCCGTCTGCCGAGATCTGCTTGCCGCGCCCCAGCACTTCCAGACGATGGCGGGCCAGCGCAGGCACATCTTCGGGGCGTTCGCGCAGCGGCGGAATGTCGATCCGGCCCGCCTGCAAACGCCGCGACAGGGCAGGGACCAGCGCGCCGCGTTCCAGCGCTGCTGCCGTGCAGACAAGGACCAGACGCGCGGTTGTGGCTGGGGTCGGTGTCGCCTGACTGGTGCCAGTGCCACGCTGTGCCTCTTGCTCCAGCCAGTCGGCCAGCCGGGCCTGCAGATCGGGCGACAGCATTTCGGCATTCTCGATCACGGCAGTGCTGTCTGGTCTGCTCAGAAACCCCGGTTTTCGCGGGCCGTCGCCGAACAGGGTTGCCTCCGGGCTGGCCTCGGGGTTGGCGGCGCGCAGGGTCAGCAGCGGGCCAGTGCGCCCCGACAGCGGATGCAGTGCCCGCGCCATCGCCCCGCGCCCCAGCCCCGGTTCGCCACTGATCAGCGCCGCGATGTCGGTCGCGGCCAGCCGCGTGATTTGTTCAAGGATGGCCAGCACGAATTCGGACTGCCCCACGATCCCGGCTATCCGGGCGGCCCGCGCCAGTTCGCGCGACTGGGTCGTGTTGGCCTGTTTCAGAACGCCGAACGCCTTGAAGGCCGATGTTCGTTCCGTCACCGACATTTCCAGCGGCATCCGGTCAAGTGTCGATCCGCCGACATAGCCATCCGCGCGCGCCTCGTCACAGACGCGGAACATGTCATCGGGGTTGATGATCGGCCCGCCTTCGACAAAGCACAGCGTGTCGGGCGCGCTGCTGCGCACGGTCGAGAAGATGCGCCGCGCGCGGTCTGCGGCTTCGGCAATGGTGAAGCTTTGCGCCACGGCCTGAACCCCGCCCGCGTTCCAGCCGAAATTCAGGCAGATCATGTCCACCTTCGCATCGACCAGTTGCGCAATCTCGCTGCGGGTCTTGGCATAGCCAAAGGTCATCAGCCCGGCCTCGCGCGCCAGTGCCAGCATCCGCGCTTCACGCGCAAAGCCCAGCCCGGCCTCTTCCAGCCGTTTCCGGAACTGGCCGTCGAAATGGATGGATGAGGGGAAATTCGTCAGGCCGTGATAGCCGACCGCGCGCGCGTGACGCACAAGCTGTTCGGGATCGGTCATCGGGTCAAAGCAGCTTGCCCCGAACAGAACCGGGACCGACACGCGGTCGAGGATTTCGCGGCGGGCGAAACTGTCGGTAAAGCTGTTGGAATTGTTCAGCGGCAACAGCGCCGCGAGAGAGGCCGCGCCCATCACCCGGAACCGGCCCGCATTCAGCGCCAGCAGGAAATCGGCACCACCCCGCACAGCGGCTTCGGCCGTCATGCCCACATCGATGGCCCCGCCCACCAGCAGGGTCGCACTGCCCGGCGCGCGCTTTTGCGCCAGATCCTGCAGGGAATGGCTGCTGGTGCCCGCGCCTGCCGATAACTGTGGTGCGGGGCCACGATCAGGCATAGCGCACCAGCCCGTCCGCAAGGTCGCGCGCCGCGTCAAGCTCGGTGCCGAACGCATCGGGGCAGAACAGGCGCAGCGGGACCGAACAGCGGGGGCGGAGCGTGCGCAGGCACTCCTCGGCCTGTCGCGCGGCGACAGCGCGCGCGCGCC
>PWWF01000187.1 GCA_003561595.1 Paracoccaceae bacterium
ATGGCTTTTCCCAATCAGACGTCATCGCGCGCCCCACTCAAACCGAAAGACCACCAACATGATCAACCGACCCGATCACCCGACTGACAACCTTGCGCGTGTGCCTGGCCTCTACCGCCGCTGGGAATTGCCGGAAATCCTTAAAAGCCAGCGCGCCTATCGCATTGAAAACGCAGGGCAGCACCAGGACGGCACGCCGCTTGTCGCGGTCTACGTCGATGCGACCACCCACCAGTCGGGCGGCACAGCCAGCACAGCGCAGCCGGATACAGACATCGACCTGCCTGGGACGAATTCGAAAGCGCGTGAGTAGAGGCGAAAGGAGGAGGACATGTTCATGCAGACCACACCATTCATCATGGCGCCTGCCAACCGGCCAATCTCCGAAATCGAGTTCTGCGCATGGGTGGCGCAAGCGGTGCCGGGCGAGCGTTTGCAATATCATCGCGGGTTTCTGGTTCTCGATATCTTCCCGATGTTTGCCCGTTTGCCCGATCTGCAGCGCGCGGAACTTGCCAGGCTCGGGTCGCGCGCCTTCTGGGCAGCCGAACAGGGCCTCGTGCATCTCGTGCAGGAACGCGTCGGCCCCGACCAGTTCGCCTACGTCGCCATCGCGCGCCCCAAACCGAAAGCCGCTGCCATCTCGCTGTCCGAGTTGCTGATGGCCGAGCCTGAGGCCGCGTGATGACCCCGTTTCAATCCCTGTTCGCCCATCATGGAGACCGTTTCATGCCATTTCCACTCAATACCCCGAAACCCGATGACCTGCTCTCCTTGAGCACGGCTGAAATCGCGGCGCTGCCTGTCGAGTTGAAGGCAATCCTGCAACGCGAAATCGATGAACGCCAGAAGCAGATCAAAAGCGTCAAGATCAGGTTTGATGCAGCAATGGTGCATTGCTACGCCACGCGTGCCTCCGAAATGCGTCAGGCAGCAGGCAAGGACACGGGCACGATCCGCTTCGACGACGGCGATTTCACAATTGTTGCCGATCTGCCCAAACGTGTTGACTGGGATCAGGACCACCTGGCCAGCATGGTGGAACGGATCCGCGCCGCCGGTGACGACCCCGGCGAATATGTCGATGTCGTCATCAAGGTGCCAGAGCGGAAATATGCAGCATGGCCGCAGGCAATCCGTGACGGTTTCGAGCCTGCGCGCACGGTCCGGCCCGGCACGCTGAAGATCGAGATTGTCCCGCAGGGGGGCGATCAATGACAGGTGTCGCTGTTGCCGTGACGGACCTTACAGACCTGCGCGGCCTTGTGGATCGCGCGGCGCAGGGGCTTGCCGACGCACGGAGTTCCGCCGAAATCCTTGATGCGCGAGAAATGGCGGGCATTGCTTATGATGTGGCAAAGCGCGCGGCCCGTCTGCAGCGCGCCAAGAATGCACATGATGCGCTGATCAGTGCCGCACATCGGGCACAGGCACATGCGCTGGAAATCGAGTCGAAAGCTAAACACCGACTGGCCGATGAATATGACGCCGCCCAAAGACGTGGTGAAATCCAGAGGCACGGTGGCGACCGCTGCAGCAAGGTTTCCAGCGAGAACCTTGCCCCGACAGTTGCGGACCTTGGACTGACGCGAAAGGAAGTGCATGAAGCCCGCCTGCTTCGCGATGCCGAGGCAGCCGACCCGGGATTGACCCGTCGCACACTGGATGAGGCCATCGCTGCGGGGCGCGAGCCCAACAGGGCGGAGTTGCGCCGCGCCGCCGAACAGAAGCTGCAACGTTCAGTTGATCGGCTCAAGCGCACGCAAAACAGCCTGCGCCAGATCGAGGCGGACGACATGCCGCCGCTCAGTCAGGCGCAGCGCGCAGTGTTTGGCACGCCCGAAGATCGGGCCATCCATGAACGCATCATGGAAATCATCGAGCGTATCGACGAGCAGCCAGCACCACCGGAAGCGGTTCGGCGCATCCCGCCTGCCTCGCGCCATGCTGTTGACACCGCGCCAATCCGGCACGCGGCAGCCTGGCTGACCAATTTCAGCACCCTATACGAACAGGAGGTCCAACATGGGACAGAAGCGGCTCACTGATGTTGTCGCGGAGATTGTCGGCGATGTGATCGCAGGCGGCGCAATCAACAAGCGCGCGGCGGCGACCGCGCGATGGGATGATATCGACGCTGATGGCCAGTATATTGCGGGTATCGAGGGTGTTGTTGCGCGGATTGACAGCCGCGCTCGCGCGCTGAAGATCAAGGCCGAAAAATCGATTGCCCCGGCGCAGACACAATTGCCGTTTCAGCTGCCTGCGGCGGTTGCGATGGACATGGACGGCACCACGCTGGTTGCCACGCGCAGGTTGTCGCGTGCGCAGTTCCAGCGTGCGATCGAAATCCGGCAGGCACAGATATCCAATGACCAACGCGCCTTGCGCGAATGGCGCAACGCACTACGGCAGGCAGATCAGTTCTGGGCTGCCAATCCTGACTGGAGCTTCGGGGAATGCCTTGATGCGATCCTGACGCAGAGTGCGCAAGCCACCCCACGTGTAGGGGTGCAATCATGACCGGCGCGCTCCCCATCATCAGCGCCGATCAGCGGCTGGCGGAACCGCGCGGCATCAAGGGCTGTATTTTCGGCAAGAGCGGAATTGGCAAGACCTCGCTCCTGTGGACGCTGAATGCGTCGACTACCTTGTTCATGGATCTCGAAGCCGGTGATCTCGCGATCGAGGGCTGGGCGGGTGACAGCATCCGCCCGCGCACATGGGCGGAATGCCGGGATTTCGCCGTGTTCATCGGCGGGCCCAACCCGGCGCTGCG
>PWWF01000336.1 GCA_003561595.1 Paracoccaceae bacterium
AACCAGTTGCGGACCGCGACGGGGATCTTGTCCATCTCCATGTCCTCGACCGCCCATGCCAGAACGCAGAGTTCCTTGCCAAGCAACCGGTCGACCGGGTTCTCCCCGACCTTCCAGGCGGATGTCTTCAGATCATGGGCCTTCAGCCGCGCGTTGAAAGCTCGCTGGACTTCGCTGCGGATCGCGGTCCAGCGTGGGCGGTCCAGAACGACCCGGTCCATCACCGCGAACTCGTCGCTGCTGGCCTGCAGTCCGAGGTATTCGCTGATCTGGACCTTTCCCGAGTTGGCCGGAGGGATCCTTACCTTGAAGTGGTGAGGGTCCGACGTTGCGGGCACGCCAAACCCGAGCGTCGGCTTGGCCTCGCGGCCATCACCAGCGTTCAGGTTCGTCTTCTTGCCTGCCGTCTGCCCACTGGGCATTCCCTACGCCTCCTGCACCAGGTCTCCGGGTTTCAGATCCAGCCCCGCGATCTTCGCGAACTCCTTCACGGCAAAGCCGTTCTCAAACTCCACGCCGTCGCTGATCGTGATTGCGACCGGCGCCTGATCCTCCTTCAAGACCGCACGCAGACTGTTGACCACGCCCTCGATCATGCCGGATGTCACGGCGCGCTCCTGGAAGCGCACGGTCACGGTGTTTTCGCCTTCGCCGATCTCGATGCGAACGCCCCTGAAGAGCGTGTTGTCGTTGTCCTTGAACTTGTTGATGACGCCGTAGACCCGGTCGGTCGTGTCGAGAGAGACACGCTTCCCCTGAAGCCTTGCGGGTTTCGTATCGTCGATCTGAACGCGCTTGTCGCCGCTGGCAGGGATCTGGAAGTCTGCCGTCTTGTTGGCCTCTCCGGCGCGTGCATAGACCAGCAGGCGGAGTGCCTCCGGCCCGATTTCGAATGGCTCCGTGAATTCGATGCCATCCTTCGGGTTGGAGCCGTCGAGCGAGTACGTAATCGCCGCTCTGGGTGTCGATTGCAGAGTGATGCGGCGTTTGTCTCCTGCGGGATCAACCTGATGCCGTATCTTCAGCTCAGCCACCCAGCGAACGGGTGGGCCGCTCTCGAACTTGCCGGTCGGATCCTTGACCCAGAAATACAGCGACCCTTCACTCGTCGAGAAGTTGTCCAGGTCTTCGACCTTCGGATCGGCCTCTGTCACCTCGGCCTTTGGAGAGTAATGAACTACGGGGCTGTCCCCTGCGTTGCGGGGCGTGAGGCTCAGAAGGGACTCGCCGGTGTCCGTGCTCCCCTGAAGCGAGACATTGATCGTCGTCTTTTCCTTCGGGAACGGGCCCTTCTCGATGTAGCCGTCTTCGCCAAGACGCCACCGCCCTTGCTTCAGCGCCTCGGTCTTCAGCGCCTCCAGACCACCTGCGCCCGGCATCCATGGCCACACCGGGCTGCCTTTGGCGCGGCTGACGACGTCCTTCCACGGTGTGCGCCGGTTGTCCTTGCCCGAGGGCCAGAGGTACTCCTCAGCCATCGCGAAATACTGGCTGAACTCATTGGCCATATCGAGCGCGAGCTTGTAGTTGGCGCGCGGGCTCGCGAGCAGGCTCTCAATCTGCAGCTCCGCTGACTGATCTCCTTGGCCAGTTCGCAGCCCATTGTCGATGGTCACGGCCATCAACCGTTCGCTGCCGTCGGTCTCTTCAAGCGCCGGGTAATAGATGCGGTTGTATCCAGCTGACAGTGCCTTGTTGAAGCGATCTTCTGCTTCCTCACGGCGATCTCGAGCTTCTTCGAACAAGGTATCGCCAGGCTTAAGTCTCTTCGAGATCTGCTCGATCGCGTAGAGCTCCCGCAGCCGATCCTCCACGGCGTCAGCGAGATGACTGTCCTGACCGGTAAGCACCAGCAGATTATTCTTTTCCTGCTGGTAGTCGAAGAAATTCTGCAATTCGTTCGGCGGGACTCGACCGTCTGGGCGGATCACAATCAAGACGCGAGGGCCGCTGAGGCGCAGGTCATCAAGCTTGGGGAGAACCTGAAGCTCCTGATATGCCCGCTTGCTGGACGGCTGCAGGATGCCCGTCAGTCGATTTATCAGCGCTTGGTCTATCTTGGGCTGCGGTATCTCTTTTGCGGTACGCTCAATCTGCCGCGAGAGGTTCTCCGTTTCTTTAACGAAAAATCGCTGTTCTTCCCGATGTAGATACCAAGCCTGCTCGCGGAGGCGTTCGAGCGCCGACAAGAACTCATCCGGCTTGCGATTAGGTGCGGCAAGAAACTCGATGATCTCGCTGTCTGACAGGCCAATTCTACCGCCCACAGCCCGTGAGAGGGAAGATGCGAGCAAGAGGGTCATCACCTGCTGGGCGGCATCTGCCCCTAGCTCGCCATCGATCGTTTCGGAGATAGAATTTCCGGAGTCGGCAATGTCCCGGGTAACAGCAGGGAGAAGCTTGGGAGCGATGCGCTCAACTTCGTCGCGGACTTGGTCGTCGTTCAGATCCAGATGCTGAGTACCAATGAGGAACACGTCATCCGATTTCCGCTGCTCGACGCTCTTTAGAAGTCGTGCAGTGAATTGCATCAAGCCACGAGTCTGTCGGAAGCCTTCATTTTCTTTGAACAGTGCGACAAGATGCTTGAATGAAGGATGGAATGGATACGTCTCACGCACTTGCTCAGCGATCTGCTCGATACTTGACGCAACGATGTACCCACCGTCTTCCGCCTTTTTCACCTGCTGCGCATATTCTTCAGCGATGTCGGCGATCGTTCTTTCATCCGGCAACTGATCGATCAGGCGCTTCTTCAGGATTTCGTATATCTCGTTC
>PWWF01000359.1 GCA_003561595.1 Paracoccaceae bacterium
GGGTGGGTCAATCCCCCGAGTATTGCCGCCCCGGACACCCTGGCGCGTGGGCGCACGCTCATGTCGGCCCCTGCTTTTGGCGCAACCCGATCCGCGCCGCACCTCCAGCCATATGGGCGCGCATGGCCGCGCGTGCGGCCTGCGGGTCGCGCGCGGTGATGGCCGCGCAGATCGCGCCATGTTCGCTGCGGGTGCGGGCATGCAGATCGGCAAGTGTCATCTCGGCCCGTGCGGCGCGGATCACATGCGCGATCCGGTCGGAAATCGCGGCCAGAACCTGCACGAAATAGGGGTTCTGCGTGGCCAGCGCGATGGCGTGGTGAAATTCCAGATCGGCGGCGACCGATGCCTCGATACTCTCCTCGGGCACATCGAAACGCGCCATGGCTTGCGCCAGCCGTGCCAGATCGGGTTTGCGCGCATTCTGCGCGGCCAGCCCCGCGGCCTCAACCTCCAGCGGGGTGCGCAATTCATAGAGCTTGGCAAAGGCGCGCCGGTCCATCGTCTGCGCGGGCTCCAGCCGGATCGGGCGCGCACCGGGGGCGGCGACAAAGGCCCCCGCGCCCTGCCGCGTTTCCACCAGCCCGGCATTGCGCAATTGGGCAATCGCCTCTCGGATCACGGCGCGGCTGACGCCGAATTCCTGCATCATCTGCGCCTCGGTCGGCAGGCGCGTGCCGGGGGGCCAAGTCTCGGCCTCGATCCGGGTCTGCAGATGGGTCGCGATCCTGGTGGACAACTGCGGCACGCGGGCAAATTCGGTCATGACCGGTCCGTCGCGGCAAGCTGGCAATTGGGGTTCATCATTCGATCCGGGTCGATCAGGTCGCGAATACCGGTCAGAAGGGCGCGCTGCGTGTCGGACAGCCCTGCCTCGAACTCGGCGCGTTTCAGCCGCCCTATGCCGTGTTCGGCACTGATGGACCCATCATGGCGCGCTACCACTTTGTTGAGGATATCCTTCGCCTGCGCGATCTGCGTGCCAGCATCCCCGCCCGGATCGGGCAGCACATTCAGATGCACATTCCCGTCGCCCACATGCCCGTAGGACACGCAGACCGCGCCGGGCAGCGCAGAATGGATGGCGGATTCCGCATCGGCCACGAAAGCGGGCAGGGCGGATAGCGGCACCGACAGATCCGTGCGCAGATGCCGCCCGCGCTGCGCCTGACCATGGTTCATCCCCTCGCGGATCAGCCACAGATTGCGCGCCTGTGTCTGCGACTGCGCGACAACGCCATCGCGGATCATGCCCGTCTCGAACGCGAGTTCCAGAAACCGGGTCATCAGCCCCTCGATATCGACCAGCCCGCTGCCCGACAGATCCATCAACACATAGGCAGGCGCATCCGGGCTGAGTGGCAGGGGCAGATCGGGCAAGGCCTCTCGCGCCAGATCGAAGGCGAGGGGGGGCAGGAATTCAAAGGCCGACATCAGATCGCAGCATTGCCGCCGCGCAAGCTGGTAAAGCGCGATTGCGCCGTCCAGACTGTCCAGCGCCAGCAGCGCCGTCGCCGTCTGTTCAGGCTGCGGCGTCAGTTTCAGAACGGCGGCGGTAATCACGCCCAGCGTCCCCTCGGCCCCGATGAAAAGCTGCTTCAGGTCCAGCCCGCGATTGTCCTTGTGCAGATGGCGGCACAGGTCCAGCACGCGCCCGTCAGGCAAGACCACCTCCAGCCCCAGAACCGAGGCCCGCGTCATCCCGTAGCGCAGCACATTCAGCCCGCCTGCATTGGTGCTGAGATTGCCGCCGATCTGGCAAGAGCCCTGCGCCCCCAGCGCCAGCGGAAAGAAGAGGTTCTGTTCGGCCAGCCGGTCCTGCAACGCCTGCAGCACCACACCGGCCTCGACCTCGGCGGTGAAGCCCGCCGCATCAATGCGGCGGATGCGGTTCATTCGCTCCAGAGAAAGGATGACCTGACTGGCAGGCGCATCCGGCACGGCCCCCAGCACCAGCCCGGTGCGCCCGCCCTGCGGGATCACGCTCAGGCGCAAATCGCGCGCCGCGCGCAGACACGCCGCGACCTCTGGCGTGGAGTGCGGGCGCAGGACGGCGATGGCGTCGCTGACCTCATCCCCGTGCCAGTCGGTGCAATAGGGCGCGATCTCCGGCCCGGACATCACGATACCCTCCCCCAGACGCGCGCGCAGCCCGGCCAGCGGGGATGTGTCGGGGATGGGGGTCATCGGGCGCTCCGTCTGGTGGGGTGTTGCATGGGTTGATATGTCAGGTTATCAGACAAGTCTTGCGCAGCGCAAGGCACGTAAACGGGGGGCAGGGGCATGCATATTCTGATAACAGGTGCGGCAGGGATGATCGGGCGCAAGCTGACGGCAAGGCTGGTCGCCGAGGGCACGCTTGGCGGGCGCGAGATCACGGCGCTGACGCTTGCGGATGTTGCCGCGCCGCCCGCGCCCAAGGGCTTTGCGGGCCATGTGGACTGCCGCGCCGCCGATCTGGAACAGCCCGATCAGCCTGCGCGCCTGATCGATACGCGCCCCGATGTGATCTTTCATCTGGCCGCCATCGTGTCGGCCGAGGCCGAGATTGCATTCGACAAGGGCTACCGTATCAATCTGGACGCCACCCGCGCCCTGTTCGATGCGATCCGCGCCGCCCATCTGGCCGAGGGGTATTGCCCGCGCATGGTCATGGCGTCCTCCATCGCCGTGGTCGGCGCACCCTTGCCGCACCCCATCCCCGATGAGTTCCACCTGACCCCGCTGACCAGTTACGGCACGCAGAAAGCGATCTGCGAATTGCTACTGTCGGATTACACGCGGCACGGGGTCATGGACGGGATCGGCATTCGCCTGCCCACCATCTGCATCCGCCCCGGCGCGCCGAACAAGGCCGCGTCGGGCTTCTTCTCCTCCATCCTGCGCGAGCCGCTGATCGGACAGGAGGCCGTGCTGCCCGTGCCCGACACGATCCGGCATTGGCATGCCTCACCCCGCTCTGCCGTGGGGTTCCTGCTGCATGGCGCGACGATGGACCTGACCGCGCTGGGGTCCCGGCGCAACCTGTCCATGCCGGGGCTGAGCGCGACAGTGGCCGAACAGATCGAGGCGCTGCGCCGCGTGGCGGGCGCGGGGGCCGTCGCCCTGATCCGGCGCGACCCCGACCCGTTCATCACACGCATGTGCGAAAGCTGGGCGACGGGGTTCGAGGCGACGCGCGCCCGCGCCCTGGGCTTTACCGCCGAGGACAGTTTTGATGAGATCATCCGCATCCATATCGAGGATGAACTGGGGGGCAGGGCATGAAAATCGCGTTTTTGGGCACAGGGTTGATGGGCGCGCCGATGGTGCGGCGCTTGCTGGGCGCAGGGTTTGACCTGCAGGTCTGGAACCGCGACGCGGCCAAGGCCCGCGCGCTGGCGGGTGACGGGGCAAAGGTGGCGGACACGCCTGCGGTTGCCGTGGCCGGGGCGGATGTGGTCTTTACCATGCTGTCGGATGGTGATGCCGTTGGGGATGTGCTGTTCGCGCGGGGCGCAGCCGATCACATCAGGGCCGGGGCCGTGGTGATCGACACATCCTCCATCGCGCCCGATCAGGCACGCGCGCATGCGCAGGACCTGGCGCGGCGCGGCGTGGGCCATCTGGATTGCCCGGTCTCGGGCGGGGTGGCGGGGGCCGAGGAGGGAGCCCTCGCGCTGATGGCCGGGGGCGACGGTGAGGTGATCGCCGCGCTGGGGCCAGTGCTGGCGCCTCTGGGGCGGGTGACGCATGTGGGGCCCAGCGGGGCGGGGCAGGTCTGCAAGCTGGCCAATCAGCAGATCGTCGCCATCACCATCGCCGCGCTGGCCGAGGCCATGGTGCTGGTCGAAGCCGGGGGCGCCGACCGCGCGCGCTTTCGCGACGCGATACGCGGCGGGTTTGCAGAAAGCCGCATTCTGGATCTGCATGGCGCGCGGATGATCGCGCGCGATTTCGCGCCCGGCGGCCCGTCGCGTCTGCAACTGAAAGATCTGAACGCGGTCGCAGCCCTTGCAGGCACCCATGGCCTGAGCCTGCCGCAGACCGAGGCCGCGCAACAGGCCTTCGCGGATTTCGTGGCCTCTGGCGGGGCAGAGGCCGACCATAGCGGCTTGCTGCTGCATCTGGAGGCGATGAATCCGCGGCAGCGGGCACCAGGGCAAGACTGACAGCGCGCGTTCCGGTTTTCGACAGCGTCGGTCGGGCGCGTGTGGGTCTGTGCAAGAGCAAAGCGCCTCAGGGCGTGCCCCACCCACCCACCCGCACGCCCTGAGGCGCTTTGGCCCATCAGAAAGCACACCATGGCTGTATCAGGCAGGCGCGCGATTCGTATCAACACGGGGTTGTGCCACACAGTCCTGCGTCACGGTCGGGGACAGGTCCGCCATCGCATCGAACTGGGTCAGAAACACCTTGCCCGTCAGCTCATCCAGAAAATGACTGCGCGCAAGCTGATCCATCACCGGGCCCTTGACCTCGGACAGGTGAAACAACACGCCTGCGGCCTTCAGCCGGTCATTGATCGCCTCAAGGCTCTCC
The DNA here is from genome assembly GCA_003561595.1 of Paracoccaceae bacterium. Lineage (GTDB taxonomy): Bacteria > Pseudomonadota > Alphaproteobacteria > Rhodobacterales > Rhodobacteraceae > Roseinatronobacter. Next base: position 4,522 of record PWWF01000359.1, read on the forward strand.
AGCGCAGAGGCGTCGATGTAATTGATCGCGGTCGCCTGCAGCACGACATGTTTCAGTGCGGGCTCTGTCGCAAGGGCCTGGACGATCTTGTCCTCCAGCACGCGGGCATTCGGGAAATAGAGCGACTCGTCCACGCGGATCGCGAAGATCGCCGGGTCGGTCGTGACATGATGCCGCTCGACATTGCGGAAATGCTCGGTCCCCGGCACCTGTCCGACCACAGCGATATGCGGGCGCGATGTGCGATAGAGATACAGCACCAGCGACAGCCCGACACCCGCCAGCAGGCCCTGTTCCACGCCGATCAGCAGCGTCACAGCCATGGTCGCGGCCATCGCGGCCCCGTCGGCGCGCGAATAGGCGAAGGTGCGGGGCAGGGCGCGGAAATCCAGCAGCGACACCACGGCCACGATGATGATGGCCGCCAGCGTTGCGCGCGGAAGGTAGAACATCAGCGGTGTCAGCACCAGAACCGCGACCCCGATGAACAGTGCCGTGATCGCGCCTGCCGCCGGGGTGCGCGCGCCTGCGTCGAAATTCACGATGGTCCGCGACAACCCGCCCGTGACCGGCATCGCATTGCTGACACCGGCCCCCAGATTGGCAAGCCCCAATGCGACCAGTTCGCGGTTGGGGTCAATCGCCTCGCGCTTTTTTGCCGCCAGTGTCTGCGCGATGGAGATGGATTCGACATAGCCCACGATCGCGATCATAAGCGCGGGCGCGGCAAGAATCTGGATCAGCGTCAGGTCAAGTTCGGGCAGGCCGAATTCGGGCAATCCGCGCGGGATATCGCCCAGAATCGCCACGCCGCGCCCGTCCAGCCCCAGCGCCCAGACCAGAAATGTGGAGGAAACGACCGCGATCAGAAGCGCGGTCCGGCCCAGAAGCTTCGCAACCGCTTCGGACAGCCCCATACGCATCAGAACCCGCGCCAGCCCTGCGCGCGACCAGAACAGAAAACCCAGCACCGCGGCGGACAGCAGTGCCGTGGGCAGTGAGACATTGCCCAGATTGCCCAGCAGCGAGGGGATCACCTGCGGCAGCGTCTTGCCTGTGATATCCGCTCCAAGAAGATGGCGTAACTGACTGGCCGCGATCAGTATTCCTGCTGCGGTGATAAAGCCGGAAATCACCGGATGCGACAGAAAGCTCGCGATGAATCCCAGCCGGAACACGCCCATCAACAACAGCATCGCCCCGGACAGAAGTGCCAGCCAGAGCGCCGCCAGATGATAGCCCGGTGCACCCATCTCGGCCACCAGACCGGCAGCCGCCGCCGTCATCAGCGCCACCACCGCCACCGGACCCACGGCCAGCGACCGCGACGAACCGAACGCCGCGTATAGAAGCAGCGGCAGCATCGCGCCGTATAACCCCGCCTGCGGGGGCAGGCCCGCCAGCATCGCATAGGCCATGCCTTGCGGCACCAGCATGATCGTCACGACACTTGCCGCGATCAGATCCTGCGCAAGAAAGGACCGTTCATATTGGCGTGCCCAGGCAAGGAAGGGCAGAAAACGGGTAAGCATGTCGTGATAACCTTCTGACGTCATGGGCCTTTGCGGTGCAAGGCAAGATGGCACCACAGGCGTTACATGAGGCGCAATATAAGGGGGCGGAAAACATATTACAAGTCATGAATGTGTAAATATGTTTCCTGCACTCGCAGGCTCCGGGCTGCCTGCACCAGCATCCATCCATATATCCCATAATCAGTATTATGTTAATATAAGGCATGGCAGACAGCTTGCGACTGGCCCATGCAGCGCGTATGACGCAGCCAACCCCGTCAAGCAAGAGGCCCGCATGATCCCGCGTTATTCCCGCCCCGAAATGGCGTCCATCTGGTCACCCGAAACCAAGTTCCGCATCTGGTACGAGATCGAGGCCCATGCCTGCGACGCTCAGGCCGCGCTTGGCGTCATCCCCAAGGCCAGCGCCGAGGCTGTCTGGACCGCGCGCGATGTCGAGTTTGATGTGGACCGCATTGATGAGATCGAGGCCGTCACCAAACATGACGTCATCGCCTTTCTGACCCATCTGGCCGAGATCATCGGGAATGAGGAAGCGCGCTTTGTCCATCAGGGCATGACCAGTTCGGACGTGCTGGACACGACCTTCAACATCCAGCTTGTGCGCGCCGCCGATCTGCTGCTGGCCGATATCGACGCCCTGCTCGCCGCGCTCAAACGCCGCGCGATGGAACATAAATTCACGGTGCGCATCGGGCGCAGCCACGGCATCCATGCCGAACCCACGACCATGGGCCTGACCTTTGCCCGCTTCCATGCCGAGATGGATCGCAACCGCGCCCGCCTGCTGGCCGCCCGCGCCGAGATTGCGACAGGCGCGATTTCCGGCGCTGTCGGCACATTCGCCAATATCGACCCGAGTGTGGAGGTCCATGTCTGCGAAAAGCTGGGGCTGGCGCCTGAACCGATCAGCACACAGGTCATCCCGCGCGACCGCCATGCGATGTTCTTTGCCACGCTGGGCGTGATTGCCAGCAGTATCGAGAATATCGCCATTGAAATCCGCCACATGCAGCGCACCGAAGTGCTTGAGGCAGAAGAGTTTTTCAGCAAGGGGCAAAAAGGCTCCAGCGCGATGCCGCACAAGCGCAACCCGGTTCTGACCGAAAATCTGACCGGGCTGGCGCGGCTGGTCCGCATGGCGGTGGTCCCCGCGATGGAGAATGTGGCGCTCTGGCATGAGCGCGACATCTCGCATTCCTCGGTCGAGCGGATGATCGGCCCGGATGCCACGGTGACGCTGGATTTCGCGCTGGCGCGGCTGACGGGCGTGATCGACAAGCTGGTGGTCTATCCAGACACGATGATGGCGAATATGAACAAATTCCGCGGGTTGATCCATTCGCAGCGCGTGCTGCTGGCGCTGACGCAGGCCGGCGTCAGCCGCGAGGATGCCTATGTTCTGGTGCAGCGCAACGCGATGAAGGTCTGGGAGCAGGGCCGCGATTTCCTGGAGGAATTGCTGGGCGATGCCGATGTGCGCGCAGCGCTGTCCGAGGAACAGATCCGCTCAAACTTTGACCTTGATCACCACACAAAGCATGTCGAGACCATTTTTGGGCGGGTTTTTTCCGATTAATGTCGCAGCCGGGATTGTTTTCGCAATATTCGTGCTAAGATTATTCTCACTGCAGAAGGAGAAAGCCATGAAACTGAAAGTGACTCTCACTGCTCTGGTGCTGGGCTTCAGCCCGGTGGTGGCCTCGGCTATGGGGTGCATGACCCCCCAACAAACCGCATCAAGCTGCGCCGATGGTCAGGTCTGGGATAGCGATAGCGGAACCTGCATCGAACCCATCACCAGTTAAGCCGGTCAATACCGCAAGAATTTGCGCTGTTTTGCGCCCCGTGCTTCGTGCCCCGGGGCGCTTTTTTGTGGCACAGGGCTGAGCTTTCAACCTTTTCTTGGTGTTTTGCAGGCAGGATGCAGGTCAGACCCAGTTCAATCGTGTGATCCGCATGTCGCAAGACCAGACGCAGCTTGCCCCGCGCCCGGCTGCCCCGACCCAGACCGCCAGGGCGGCCCCGACCGTATCCGCCAGCGGGGTCAGCACTGACCATCTGACCGGCGCGCAGAAAGCGGCCATCATCGTGCGTGTGCTGCTGGCCGAAGGGGTGCAGACCCCGGTTTCTGCCCTGCCCCCGGATATGCAGGCCACGCTGACGCAAACCCTGGGCAGCATGCGTCTGGTTGACCGCGCGACCATGCTCGCCGTGGTGGAGGAATTCATCCAGACGCTGGAACAGGTCGGCGTGTCCTTTCCCGACGGGCTGGAAGCGGCGCTGTCATTGCTCGGTGGCTCGCTCGATGCCAATGCCACGCGCCAGTTGCGCGCGCTGACGCGCGGCAACGGGCAGGATGACCCCTGGACCGCGCTGGATCTGGCCTCGGATGACACGCTTTTGGCCATCCTGCGCGCCGAATCGCAGGTGGTGGGGGCCGTGCTGCTGTCCAAGCTGGGCACGGACAAGGCCGCGCGCCTGTTGCACGCCCTGCCCGCCGATCAGGCCAGCGCGCTGGCCCTGGGCATCGCCCGGACGGCAGATATCGCGCCCGGCATGGTGGCGCGGATCGGGGCCACGCTGGCAGAACAGATCAACGCGCGCCCGCCGCGCGCCTTTGTCGCCCCGCCGGGCAAACGGATGGGCGAGATCCTGAATGCCGCCACCGCCACATTGCGCGACGATCTGCTGGCGCAGATCGCACAGGGTGATCAGGGCTACGCCGATGGCGTGCGCCAGGCGATCTTTACCTTTCATGACATCCCCGACCGGCTGGCACCCGGCGATGTGCCCGCGCTGATGCGCGCCCACCCGCCCGAGGATATGGTGACTCTGATCGCCGCCGCCCGCCCCGAGGACAGCGCCGCGATTACCTTCCTGCTCGACAACATGTCCAAACGCGGGGCCGATGCGCTGCGCGATGATGCCGAAGCTGTCACCCGCCCCGATGCCCGCACAGTTGACGCCGCGATGAACGCCATCGCCGCGCGTATCCGCAGCATGGCCAATGCCGAGGAAATAACGCTGCGCACACCCGACAGCACGGGTGAAACATGACGCCGCAATGCCCTGAAATCGCGGCCTATTCCTGCGCCGGGATGCGCGCGGCCACGGGGGCAATCTCGCCCTCGACCGCGCCGGTGATCCCCGCGGCATTGGCCTCATCCGTGTCGATATGCATTTCGGTAAAGGCGTCATCCGACACACGCACCAGCACATCGTCAAAGGTCAGCCCACGCGCGTTCTCTCCCAGATGCACCTGCACACGCGCGCCATCGGCCAGCCCGGCGGCCTCGGCATCGGCGCTGTTCATGTGGATATGGCGCGCAGCGATGATCAGGCCATCCGTGTCGAAATGCCCCGCCGGACCGATCAGGCGGATCTGCGGTGTGCCCTGCAACGCCCCGCTTTGACGCACTGGCGCGTCGATCCCCAGCGCGAACCCGTCGGTGCGCGAGATCTCGACCTGCGTGCGCCCGCGCAAGGGGCCAAGGATCGCGACATTGGCAATCTCGCCGCGCGGTCCGTGCAGGGTCACGCGTTCCTGTGCGGCCCAATGCCCCTCCTGACGCAGGGGCTTGCCCGGGGTCAGCTCATACCCCTCGCCGAACAACGCGGTCACGGCGCGCGCGCATAGATGCACATGGCGCGCCGACACCGCGACCGGCACGCGCAGCGCCTTGCGTCTGGGCGCGCCGATGGCATTGGCCACTTCCTGCGCGATCATCAACTGCTCGGCGGTTTCCGTCACCAGCACATTGACGCGAGAGCCGAAGGCCTGAACCTGCGGGGCCGCCCTGCCCTGCAGCTCCACGGCCAGATTGCGGTCATGGTCCAGTTTCAGGCCCAGAAATTCCAGCCCGTCGCAGATGCGCCTGCGCATGGCGGGCGCGTTCTCGCCAATCCCGCCGGTAAAGACCAGCACATCCAGCCCGCCCATCGCCGCCGCATAGGCCCCGATATATTTGCGCGCGCGGTAGGCATAGATATTGATGGCAAGCTGCGCCTCGGCATCGCCCGATGCCGCGCGCGCCTCGACATCGCGCATGTCGGACGATCCGGTCAGCCCCTGCAACCCGCTCTCGCTGTAAAGCGCCGCCTCTATCGCGGTCGCATCCAAGCCCAGTTGCCGGTGCAGATAGCCAAACAGGCCGGGGTCCACATCGCCCGAGCGCGTGCCCATCACCAGCCCCTCGAGCGGGGTCATGCCCATTGAACTGTCGATGCTCTGCCCGAAGGCCACGGCGCAGGCGCTGGCCCCGTTGCCCAGATGCAGCGACAGGATACGCAGGCTGCGGATATCCTGCCCCAGCGCCTCTGCCGCGCGTTGGGCGACGTATTTGTGCGATGTGCCGTGGAAACCGTAGCGGCGCAGCCCCGTCTCGCGCCAGTCGCGCGGCACGGCATAGGTGGTGGCGCGCGCCGGGTTGGTCAGGTGAAAGCTGGTGTCGAACACGGCCCATTGCGGCAGATCGGGCCAGACCTGCGCGGCCAGGTCCAGCGCCGCCAGATTGGCCGGGTTGTGCAGCGGCGCCAGCGGGTTCAGCGCCGCGATCTGCGCGCGGACCTCTGGCGTGATGCGCGCAGGCCCCGCAAAATCCGCGCCGCCATGCGCGATCCGATGCGCGACTGCGGTGA
>PWWF01000047.1 GCA_003561595.1 Paracoccaceae bacterium
CACCCTGTTGCACGACGAGACCGAGAGCTTCGGCAAGGCCGCGCCGACATGGGACTACTGGGCGCGGAATTGCGGGCTGGTGCTGCCGCAGCCGCTGAAATCGCGGCGTTTCGGGCAATCAAATCTGGTCGTTCAGGCGGCGGTGCAGGGGCTGGGCGTTGCGCTGGGTCGGAAACCGCTGGTGATCGACGCGCTGCGCGACGGACGGCTGGTGCGGCCCTTTCGCGAGGTCGCGCAGTCACCGCTATCCTACTGGCTGGTGCTGCGCAATGACAGGATCGGCAGCCCCACGCCGCAAAGCGTCATCGACTGGCTGCGCTCCGAGGTCGAGGCCATGCCCGCGCTTCCGCCCTGTGTGCAAAAAGATTAGTCTGACTTATATCCTCATAACCGATAAGCCATGGCGCCGCACAGGGATCTGACGCAGGATGCAAGCCTTGTAACCGGGTCGTCGGAGCTGCCTCATGTATTTGCGCAACTGCTGGTATGTCGCCGCCTGGAGCGCTGATGTCGGGCGAACCCTGCGGGCCGAGACGTATCTGGGTGAGGCTATCGTGCTGTTCCGCAAGGCCGATGGCACCCCGGTCGCGCTGGAGGACGCCTGCCCGCATCGCAAGCTGCCCCTGTCGGATGGCACGCTGAAGGGCGATGCGGTGGTCTGCGGCTATCACGGGCTGACCTTTGATGGCGCGGGCCGCTGCGTTGCCGCGCCGACCCAGCCTGACGCGATTCCCCGCCGGGCTGCGGTGAAGTCCTACCCGGTTGTGGACCGTTACCGCTTCCTGTGGATCTGGATGGGCGACCCGGCGCTGGCCGATCCCGACCTGATCTTCCCGATCCCGAATTTCGACAGCCCCGAATGGGGCAAGACCGATGGCGGGGTGCTTGAGATCGCGTGCAACTATCTGTGGCTGTGCGATAATCTGCTCGACCCCAGCCATGTGGCCTGGGTGCATCTCTCATCCTTCGCGGGCGCGGGCACGGATGACGAGCCTCTCAACATCGACCGCCACAACACCGGGGTCGTGGTGTCGCGCTGGATCAATGATCGCCCGCCATCGCCCTATTACGCGAAGCTGGTCAGCTTCACAGGCAATTGCGACAGGCTACAGCACTACGAGATGTGCTTGCCCGCCATCGGGGTGAATCGGTCGGTCTTTACCCCGGTGGGGACCGGCGGCTACGACAAGCCCGCAGTGGATCAGACCTTCATCAACATATCCTATCACTTCATGACCCCGATCAACGCCGACCGGACGCGCTATTTCTGGTTTCAGCACCGCAACGCGCATGTCAGCGATACCGAGGTTTCGCGCTACATGAACGAGGGCGCGCGGACCGCGTTCGAGGAAGATCGCGCCGTGCTAGAAAAGGTCCATGCCGGGATGAAGCACGCCCAGACCCCACATATCGACCTTGGCCTCGATGCCGGGGCCAAGAGCTTTCGGGTCATTCTGTCGCGCGCCATCAACGCCGAGGCGCCCGCGCATGAACCGGCCTGAGCCTGCCGTCCGACATCCGAGCACGGGGAGTGAAAGCGCGATGAGAGTGATCGACACAGTCTGTTACGGGGCTCTTGTCGCGGATGCCGCCGCGATGGGCTTTCACTGGATGTATGACCAGGAAAAGATCCGCAGGCTGGGCGGCGACGCGCCGGAATTCTTCGACCCCTCTGCCTCTGCCGGGGCTTACACGCGCAGCGCCGAGTTGGAATCGACCTTCGTGCATCATGGCAAGAAACCCGGCGACCTGACCCAGTATGGCGAGCAGATGCGCGTCATCCTCAAGGCGCTGGCCAACACCGGCGGCAAGCTGGATCAAGCCGAGTATGAGAAGCAGTTCAAAAGCTTCTTCGGCCCTGGTGGCGAATGGGTGGGCTATATCGACCGACCCACGGGGCGCGTGCTGTTCAATCTGGAAAAGCGCAACCGCGACGCCTACGCGCAGGCTCGCAGTTTCGACAACGGGCTGACCGAGGGCGAAAAGGACGTGCTCGATGACGAGGTGCGCGTCTGCTTCAAGTTCTACGATGACACCAAGAGCGTCGAGGAAAACCTTGAAGTGATGGACGGCTGGGTGCTGCGCAAAAGCGATTTCAAGCGCGACCCTGAAAAGGACCGCCAGAAGATCGAGTATTGCCGCAACATGTTCCACACCGTGCGGAACGCTGAAAAGGCGTTCTGCGGCGATATCGGCGATGACCAGTTTCCGGCCATTGCCAAGCTGCCGCCGGTGGTGGCGCTGTATCGCAACGCGGATGATTTCGACGCGCAGGTCGAAGTGGCGGTGCGCGTGACCAATCACAATGACAAGGCCGTGGCCTATGCGCTGGTCTATGCTGACATGCTGCGCGCCGCCATTGCGCATCGCGACAAGGACGCGGTGCTGGCCGCCGCCCGCAACCGCGCTGCCGGCAATGCCGAGATCACAGAGTTGATCGAGGCCGCGCTGGCGCGGCTCGACCGGTCCAATACCGAGGTTGGAAAGTTCTTTGGCCCGAGCTGTCATTTGCCCTACGGGCTGCCGCAGACGATCCACAGGTTGATGACGGCGGAAAGCTACGTGCATGGCGTGCGGATGAACATCGCGGTCGGGGGTGACAATGCCGGACGCTCGATCATGGATGGTGCCATTCTGGCGGCGCTTTTCGGGGTCGGCACCGGGAACGGGTTGCCAACCGACTGGATCGCGCGGCTGAGCCGGGGTGAAGAGATCGCGGCCTTGCTCGCGCAACTGCCCGATGGCTGAATCTGGGCAAATGCCGCGCATTTCGGC
>PWWF01000066.1 GCA_003561595.1 Paracoccaceae bacterium
CTGGACCGGCTGGGACGGGCGCGGCAACCTGCAACAGGCCGCGCGCGATGCGCGGCGGCACTTGCTGGCGGATTGGGCGCGCGATGCAGGGCTGGGGGCCATCGCGCTGGGCCATACGCAGGATGATCAGGCCGAAACGATGCTGCTGCGTCTGGCGCGCGGCTCGGGCGTGGATGGGCTGGCCGCGATGGCACCGCGAACCGGGGCCCACGGCATTCAATGGCTGCGCCCCCTGCTGGGGCATTCGCGCGCAGAGCTGCGCGACTGGCTGCGCGCGCGCGGGCTTGCCTGGGTGGATGACCCATCCAATGACAACCCCGATTTCGACCGCATCAAGGCCCGGCGCATTCTGGCAGAGCTTGCACCGCTGGGCTTGAGTGCCGCGCGGCTGGCGCGCAGCGCGCAGCATATGCAGGACGCGCGCGATGTGCTGGAACGCACCGCCAATGACGCCGCAGAGGGTGTGATGCGCCAGGATCATGGCGATATCGTCTTTGATGCCCCGGCGCTTGACGCCCTGCCCCGCGACACACGCGACCGGCTGGTGACCCGCGCGCTCTGCGCCATCGCCTCGCGCCCCTACCGCCCCCGGCTGCGCGCACTGCATGAGGCGCTGGCCGTGCGCAAGGCCACGCTGCATGGCTGCCTGCTGACGCGCAAATCCGGCTGCCTGCGCATCACGCGCGAAGCGCAGGCCGTGGCCCGCCTGCGCGCGCCGCTCCACGCCCGCTGGGACCAGCGCTGGCGTGTCATTCCGCCGCCAAGGCCCCTGCCCGACGGGCTGGAAATCGGCGCATTGGGTGCGCAGGGCCTGCAGCACTGCCCGGACCGCGCGGAGTGGTGCCTGCCGCGCGCGTCGCTTCTGGCCAGCCCCGCGATCTGGGATGGCACGCGGCTTATCGCCGCGCCACTGGCCGGGATGGGCAAGGATTGGCGCGCGGTACTGTCCGGTTCACCGCTTGTTGCCTGACCGGCGGCCGCATTCGCATTGAATGTTGCGCCATAATCGTTATCTATGCCCCATGTTCCCGGTGGCCGCCAACGGCTCCGGACCACCGACAAGAGGAGACGCGCGTGGGCAACGCACGGAATTTCGCTTTCTGGATCGTGCTGTTCCTGTTGATGATCATGCTTTTCAACATGTTCAGCGGCGGGCAGAACCAGTCTTCATCCCGCTCGGTCAATTATTCCGAGTTCATCGACCGGCTGGACCGTGATGAGGTCACACGCGTCACGATTGACGGTGAGCGCGTGGTATTCACCGGCAGCGACGGGCAGCAATATTCGACCGTCCGCCCCGATGACAGCAACCTGACCCAGCGCCTGCTGGATGCCGGCGTCCCGATAGAGGCGCGCCCGCAGCAGCAATCGGGTTTCCTGTCCACGCTTTTGTTGTGGCTGCCCTTCCTGCTGCTGATCGGTGTGTGGATCTATTTCATGAACCGCATGCAGGGCGGTGGCCGTGGCGGCGCGATGGGGTTCGGCAAATCCAAGGCCAAGCTGCTGACGGAAAAGCAGGGCCGTGTCACCTTTGACGAGGTTGCGGGCATCGATGAGGCCAAGGACGAGCTGGAAGAGATCGTCGAGTTCCTGCGCACCCCGCAGAAATTCAGCCGCCTTGGCGGGCAGATCCCCAAAGGCGCGCTGCTCGTTGGCCCCCCGGGCACGGGTAAGACGCTGCTGGCACGCGCGATTGCAGGCGAAGCGGGCGTGCCCTTCTTCACCATCTCGGGCTCGGATTTCGTGGAAATGTTCGTGGGTGTCGGTGCGTCGCGTGTGCGCGACATGTTCGAGCAAGCCAAGAAGAACGCCCCCTGTATCGTGTTCATCGACGAGATCGACGCCGTGGGCCGGTCGCGTGGCGTGGGCTATGGCGGCGGCAATGACGAACGTGAACAGACGCTGAACCAGCTTCTGGTCGAGATGGACGGGTTCGAGGCCAATGAAGGCATCATCATCGTTGCGGCCACCAACCGCCCCGATGTGCTGGACCCTGCACTGCTGCGCCCCGGCCGCTTCGACCGCCAGGTGCAGGTGCCCAACCCCGACATCAAGGGGCGCGAACGTATCCTGGGCGTCCATGCCCGCAAGGTGCCGCTGGGCCCGAATGTGGACCTGCGCATCATCGCGCGCGGCACGCCCGGCTTCTCGGGTGCGGATCTTGCGAACCTCGTGAATGAAGCCGCTTTGATGGCCGCGCGTTCGAACCGGCGTTTCGTCACGATGGATGATTTCGAGAACGCCAAGGACAAGGTCATGATGGGGGCCGAGCGCCGCTCCATGGTCATGACCGAGGATGAGAAGAAGCTGACCGCCTATCATGAGGCCGGGCATGCCGTGGTGGGGATTCATGTCCCCGAACATGACCCGATCCACAAGGCGACGATCATCCCGCGCGGGCGCGCACTGGGGCTGGTGCTGTCGCTGCCCGAACGCGACCAGCTTTCCGTCAGCTACCGCAAATACAAGTCCAAGATCGCGATGGCGATGGGCGGGCGCGTGGCCGAGGAACTGGTTTTCGGGGCCGATGCGGTCACATCCGGCGCGGCCAGCGATATCCAGCAGGTCACCAAGATCGCCCGCGCCATGGTCACGCAATTCGGCTTTGACGAGGAACTCGGCTATGTCGATTACGCCAATGAGCAGCAAAGCTATCTGGGCAGCATGGGCGGCGGACGCAGCCATGCCGAACTGACCCAGAAGCAGATCGACGACAAGGTGCGCGATTTGGTCAATGAAGGCTATGAGACCGCCAAGCGCATCCTGACCGAGCATCGGGACGAGCTGGAAAACCTGGCGCAGGGTCTGCTGGAATATGAAACCCTGACCGGTGAGGATGTCAAACGCGTCATGCGCGGCGAGAAACTGCGCCAGGGCGATGATGATGACGATAGTTCCAAGCCCAGCGCGCCTTCGGTGGCCTCTATCCCCAAGACGCGCGGTCGCAAGCGCGGGTCCGAGGGCGATGGCGGGTTGGAACCTGAACCCTCCACCTGAACTGATATCGTGATCCATGACCGGGCAGGCGCCGAAACGGCGCCTGCCCTTTTCGTTTCGAGACGGTTGCTTCAGATATCCACCGCCGTCGTCTCGACCACTGTGCGCAGCGCGAATGACGATTGCATCTGCGTCACCCCCGGCAGGCGGCTCAGATACCGGCGATGGATGCGCGCGAAATCTTCGGCATCGGCGGCCACCACTTTCAGCAGGTAATCCGCGGATCCTGCCATCAGATGGCATTCCAGCACATCGGGCACCCGCGCCACTTCGCGCTCGAACGCATCCAGCACCTCATCGCGCTGCCCCGACAGCGTGATCTCGACATAGACGATCGTGGCCCGCCCGATCCGCCGCAGATCCAGCCGCGCGTGATAGCCCGCCACCACGCCCGCGGCTTCCAGCCGCTGCACCCGCCGGTGACAGGCCGAGGGCGACAGGTTGATCTGCTCGGCCAGATCGGCATTGGACACCCGGCCCTGCCGTTGCAGCACCCGCAGGATGCGCCGGTCCGTCTCGTCTAGCTGCATCGCAGCGCAATCTCCTTCGCCACAGCGGTGATATTCCGCAAATTCCTGCGCCCAGATGCCGGTTTTCCCGCGCAACTGTCAAGGATATCCCCCGGCAGACAAGATATCCTGCCAAAGGACGCAGGAGGAGGATACCATGCTGATCGGATGCCCGAAGGAAATCAAGCCGCAGGAATTTCGCGTGGGCCTGACGCCCAATGCCGCACAGGAAGCGATCAGCCACGACCATCAGGTCATCATCGAGAGCGGCGCAGGCGCCGGGGCCGGGTTTGATGACGCGGATTATGCCGCCGTGGGCGCGCAGCTTGCCGATAGCGCCGCCGAGGTGTTCGCCCGCGCCGAGATGATCGTCAAGGTCAAGGAACCTCAGGCCTCGGAACGCGCGCAACTGCGCGAGGGGCAGCTTCTCTTTACCTATCTGCATCTCGCCCCCGACCCCGACCAGACCCGCGACCTGCTCGCCTCGGGCGTCACCGCCATCGCCTATGAAACCGTGACCGACCGCGCAGGCGGCCTGCCCCTGCTTGCCCCGATGTCCGAGGTCGCAGGCCGGCTGGCCCCGCAGGTGGGGGCATGGTCGCTGCAAAAGGCCAATGGCGGGCGCGGTGTGCTGATGGGCGGCGTGCCGGGCGTGGGGCCTGCCAATGTCGTCGTCATCGGGGGCGGTGTCGTCGGCACCCATGCCGCGCGCGTCGCCGCCGGAATGGGCGCGGATGTCACTGTGCTTGACATGTCGCTGGCGCGGCTGCGCTATCTGGATGATGTCTTCTCGGGCCAGTTCCGCACGCGCCATGCCTCGCGCGGGAACACCGCAGAGCTCGTGGCCAATGCCGATATGGTCATTGGCGCAGTGCTGATCCCCGGTGCCGCGGCCCCCAAACTCATCAGCCGCACACAGCTTGGCCAGATGAAACCCGGCGCCGTGCTGGTCGATGTCGCCATCGATCAGGGCGGCTGTTTCGAGACGTCGCGCCCCACCACCCATGCCGACCCGATCTATGAGGTCGATGGCATCGTGCATTACTGCGTGGCCAACATGCCTGGCGCGGTTGCGCGCACCTCCACCATCGGGCTGGGCAACGCGACCATGCCGCATCTGCTGGCACTCGCCGACAAGGGCTGGCGCCAGGCCTGCGAGGATGACCCGCATCTGCTTGACGGGCTGAACACCCATGCCGGACACCTGACCTATTACGCCGTGGGCAAGGCGCTCGGCATCGATGTCCTGTCCCCGGCCAAGGCCCTCAAGCTCTGACTTGGCGGCAGGGCGCCCCACCCTGCTTCATCTTGCAATAAATACTCAAAACCCCCACCTGCATCCCGGCACCCCGCATAAGGGGCGCCGGTCGGTCGATTTATCCCACTCATTTACATTCACATCTTGCAATATGTCTAGAAACGTCTATATTCCCCTCAGACAGCCACAGGAGAGTCCCATGTCACCCGAAGTTACTGCCTTTTTCGACCAGGATACCTTTACCATCACCTATGTCGTGCGCGACCCGAATGGCACGTCCTGCGCCATCATCGATTCGGTGCTGGATTTCGACTATGCGTCGGGCCACACCTCGACCAAATCCGCAGATGAGGTCATCGCCTTCGTCAAGGACAAGGGCTACCGCGTCGAATGGCTGCTGGAGACGCATGTCCATGCCGACCACCTCTCGGCCGCGCCCTATCTGCAGGACCAGCTTGGCGGCAAGATCGGCATTGGCCGCAACATCACGGTCGTGCAGGACACATTCGGCAAGGTCTTCAATGCCGGTACCGAATTCGAACGCGATGGCAGCCAGTTCGACCAGCTCTTTTCCGAGGGCGATCAGGTCCATATCGGCCAGCTGCGCGTCGATGTGCTGCATACGCCCGGCCATACCCCTGCCTGCCTGACCTATGTCATCGGCGATGCCGCTTTTGTGGGCGATACGCTCTTCATGCCCGATTTCGGCACCGCGCGCTGCGATTTCCCCGGCGGCTCGGCTGACATGATGTGGGATTCGGTGCAGAAGATCCTCGCACTGCCCGAAGCGACCCGCATCTTCGTGGGCCATGACTACAAGGCCGAAGGCCGCGACACCTATGCCTGGGAAACCACGGTGGGCGAGCAAAAGGCCGCCAACAAGCATGTGGGCGCGGGCGCCACGAAAGAGGATTTCGTCAAGGCGCGCACCGAACGCGATGCCCAGCTTGGCATGCCCCGGCTGATAGTGCCCTCGCTGCAGGTCAATATGCGCGCAGGCAAGATGCCCGAGGCTGAAGATAACGGCACTGTCTATCTGAAAGTACCGGTCAACACGCTCTGATCGGCACAACCTGACAAAGGCCGGGATGCGACGCATCCCGGCCCCCACAAGAACAAAAGGATATCTGCATGATACCGATGGATTGGATCTGGGGCCTTGTCGGGGGCCTGATGATCGGCACGGCAGCAGCCATCTTTCTGCTTGGAAACGGGCGGATCATGGGCGCAAGCGGGCTGATCGGCGGGCTGGTGGACCGTTCGGGCTGGGGCAACTGGCCCGAGCGCGCGGCGTTCCTTGCCGCGCTGGTCGCTGTGCCCGCGCTGATGCTGCCGCTGTATAACGTGCCGGTCAGCACGAATATCACCTCGAACCTTGGCATTGTCATTGCAGGCGGGTTGCTGGTCGGCATCGGCACGCGGCTGGCCAATGGCTGCACCTCGGGGCACGGGGTCTGCGGCATCTCGCGCTTTTCGCTGCGCGGCATTGTCGCGACGGTTTTCTATCTGCTTGCGGGCGGGATCACCATGGTTCTGTTCCGCCACCTGCTGGGGGTGATCTGATGACACGTATTCTGATAGCCGCCCTCGCGGGCGGGCTGTTCGGCGCGGGGCTTCTGGTCTCGGGCATGACCGACACGACCAAGGTACAGGGCTGGCTGGATGTGTTCGGCGCCTGGGATCCGACGCTGGCCTTTGTGCTGGGTGGTGCGATCCTGCCGATGATGCTGGCCTGGCACCTGACCACACGACGCGAGCGCGCCATCACGGGCGAAACATTCCCGGCGCGGCCTGACCCGCGGCTGGGGCATAATCTGATCGTCGGCTCGGTCCTGTTCGGGGCGGGCTGGGGGCTGGTGGGGCTGTGCCCCGGACCGGCGATTGCCTCGCTCAGTTGGGGCGGCACCGGGGGAGTGACCTTTATTCTGGCCATGATCGCCGGTATGCTGGTCGCCAAACCCATTCGCCTGCGCATCGATCAGATCGCAGCCGCCTGACCGGAGCCTGCCCATGGATATTCGCCCCCTGACCGAGGATTACGCCGTCTCGCCCCAGATCAGCCCCGAAGATGTCGCCCAGATCGCGGCGGCGGGCTATACCACGCTGGTCTGCAACCGGCCCGATGCCGAGAACCCGCCGGAACTGCACGCCGCCCCCATCCGCGAGGCGGCAGAGGCGGCGGGGCTGCGCTTTGTCGATAATCCGGTCGTGGGGGGCGCGATCTCGCTCGACAATGTCAGCGCGCAGGGCCGTGCGATCACCGACAGCGAGGGGCCGGTGCTGGCCTATTGCGCCTCGGGCAATCGCAGTTCTATCGTCTGGGCGCTGGCCCATGCCGGGCAACGCCCGACTGACGAACTGATCGCGGTTCCCGCGCGCCACGGCTACCGGCTGGAGCCCTTTCGCCAGACCATCGAGCAATTGGCCAGGCAATAACCGGGCGCGCGGGGAATACCCGCGCGCCTCGAATCCCCGGCACCTCCGCCATCGCACAAACGCGCCAACAGCACCTATATCGCTGTCGCAACAGGCAAGGGTCCGCGTTGATTACCCTTCTGAACGTCCCTGATCGAATGCGGATCACGCTTCGTATCCTCAGCGAGCGCGGGCGGCGATGTCGGGCGTAGCGACAGCGCCCCTCAGAGTTGGGCGATTGACAGCGCCCTGCTCTGAAGGCGCGCCGCAATTTCCCCTCATATCAGGCCGTTCGCGCGGATCATCGCAAACCCGGCCCCCGTGCAGCGGATGTGCCGCCCATGGGGCACCGGAAGCGCCACTTTGACTGCTGGTGGCTGTCGCCCGGAAAGGCTGCGCCCGAGCTTGCAGATGCATCGCGAAAGAGGATGCAGCCTCGCAAGCCCATATGCCGCGCATCGCCGCGTCACACGTCACGCGCAGAACGCCCCGCCTATTCCGCTTCTGGTGCCCGGTTCTCCGGCAGCCCCGCATCGGATGCGCCTCCATGGGCCTTATCAGCTTCGTCATCCGGCGGCCCCGTATCAGACCCGTCCGCCGCGCCCTCATCCGGCACAAAGGCGGCCTGTGGCGGGCGGAAGGGCACGATGGCAGCGGGCAGCGCCACGGGCGAGAGCGACACACCCACCGAATCGGTCAGCACGCCCGGATCGGCGGTCAGCCGCACGGCGCGGTTGCCGCGCGCCTGCCCCAGCCGCCCGATGCCCACAGCCTCATGATCGATGCTTTCCAGCGCCAGCGCTTCCAGCGCATCCTCGGGCAGGCGCAGCACATCGCCGGGGCGCAGGCGCAGCGCATCCGTCAGAGACAGCTGCATCCGGCACAGCACGGCCTCTATCCGGACCGGGCTGACCGACACGGCAGCGTTCAGGCAGGCGGCCCAGTCACGTTCCTCAGCCTCGGAATCCGTGCTGGCACGCGCAGTGGCCTGCCTTGTGCCATTGGGCAACAGCACCATCCAGTCACCCTGACGCGCGCCATATCCCAGCGCGACCGTCAGATGCATCAGCATATAGGGCCCATCGTCGAGCATGACCCCAAGCGGACGCGGGTCATCAAGGAAAGAGCCATAGACATGCCCGCGCACCATCTCGGCCTCTGGCAGATCGGCGCATCGCTCTTCCAGCAGGCGCAGAAAGGCGTCAATCATGGGCGCAAGCAGCGCGGCATCCGTGCGCGTGGGCCGGCGCCTGGGCGCGGGCGCGTCGCTGACCTGCCCTGTGGTCTGCGCCTCGATCAGGCTGGCCATGACAGCGGGGCAGGCCATCAGCAGACCCATCTGTTCGCCCTGCCCTTCCAGCAGCGCGAGGAACATGCCGCTTTCGACCAGATCGTCCAGTTCCGCCAGACCGAGCGGGCGGATATCGACCGACTGCACCACCCCGTCCAGGCCGGGGCATTCCGACGCCATGCGCCCGAAAGCCACGCGCAGGGCGCTGGCGAATTCCGCCTGCGCCTTGGCCGCCGCCACGCGATGACGCGAGGCCATCCGCATCAACGCCGAGCCCTGCGCATCCGTGTCTGATTGTGTTGTGTCCGAATCCATCATCTTGCCGACCACCCGTCCTGCCTGAGCAGACTGACGCAAAATGGTTAGCAAAAGCTGAAGGATTCCGGGTGTTACCGGATCACTGCTGGCACATCGGCAGGTCGCGGGTAAAGCCCGCAATGTCATTGCGCGTGCTGGCGCGGCGCAAAGGCGGCCAGTCGCGGGCGACCCCGCCCCATTGGCCCGGCCCGCCTGCAACAACGCGGTCACGCTCGACCGCCTGCGCGGCGATGCGCGTGGCGCAACGCAGATTCGTCGCGCCATCATAGAGGCCCTTGGGATGCGACAGATCGCAGCCATAATAACGCGCCGAGGTGGGCCAGATCTGCAACAGCACGCGATAACGCCCGCCTGCGCCAGCCGCCTCGGGGCGCCATGTGCTTTCATACCCGGCCAGCCCCGAAAACAGTGCCGTCCAGAACGCCTTGCGCTCTTCGGCATCCGCGCTGCGGTATCCGGGGCAGAATGCGTCGATATCCGCAGGCACCGTGTTGATCAGCGCGCGCCCGTCCTGGGCCAGCGCGGCAAAGGCGGCCGCGGTCCAGGTATCGGCCTCGGGGCGGTGGTCCCAGCGGGTGGTGATCTCCAGCGTATCCTGACGCGAGGCGACCTCCGGCTCGGACTGAAGACAGCCAGCAAGAAACAGCGCAGTCACAGACGCGGCAAGCGCGCGAAACATCGTGGGACGGATCATCGGTTTTCCAAGGGGTGGCACAGCCCGTTCAATGGGCTGCGGCGCGCCTATGCCCTGTGACGTACCGAATCGCAATTCGCGCAGCCGTCAGGGGCTCCATTTGGGCGGGGATTCGCCCATGGCCCCCTTGCTGCGCCCCGGTGGCGGGGCTAGAAGGCTGCGACCCATGCCGCATGAGGAGGCCCGGACAATGCTCGATCTGACCTATGACGCGCCCAAGCCGAAAACCATCGCCGGGGCGACGGGCGACTGGGAACTGGTCATCGGAATGGAGATTCACGCCCAGATCGCGAGCGAGGCCAAGCTGTTCTCGGGCGCCTCGACCCGGTTCGGGGCGGAACCCAATTCCAATGTCGCGCTGGTCGATGCGGCGATGCCGGGCATGCTGCCGGTGGTCAATGAGTTCTGCATCGAACAGGCCGTGCGCACCGGGCTGGGGCTGCGCGCGCAGATCAACCTTGTCAGTGCCTTCGACCGCAAGAACTATTTTTACCCCGACCTGCCGCAAGGCTATCAGATCAGCCAGTTGTATCACCCGCTGGTGGGCGAAGGCGAAGTGCTGGTCGATATGGGCGCAGGGGTCGCGCGCAAGGTGCGGATCGAGCGGATCCATGTCGAGCAGGATGCGGGCAAATCCATTCATGACATGGACCCGAACATGTCTTTCGTGGATCTGAACCGCACGGGCGTTGCGCTGATGGAGATTGTCAGCCGCCCCGATATACGCGGGCCGGAGGAAGCAGCCGCCTATGTCGGCAAGCTGCGCCAGATCCTGCGGTATCTGGGCACCTGCGACGGCAATATGCAGAACGGCAACCTGCGCGCGGATGTGAATGTCAGCGTCTGCCGACCGGGCGATTACGAGCGCTATCAGGAAAGCCAGGATTTCGCCCATCTGGGCACGCGCTGCGAGATCAAGAACATGAACTCGATGCGCTTCATTCAGGCGGCGATCGAATATGAGGCGCGGCGTCAGATCGCCATTCTGGAAGATGGGGGCGCAGTGGTGCAGGAAACGCGGCTGTTCGATCCGGACCGTGGCGAGACGCGGTCCATGCGGTCCAAGGAAGAGGCGCATGATTACCGCTATTTCCCCTGCCCCGACCTGCTGCCGCTGGAGATCGAGCAGGCCTGGGTCGATGACATTACCGCCAGCCTGCCCGAATTGCCGGATGCGAAAAAGGCGCGCTTCATGGGGAA
>PWWF01000266.1 GCA_003561595.1 Paracoccaceae bacterium
AGTTCAGCATAATCGGGCAAAGTCCGGTCAATCGCGCGCCCCGCCCGCAGCACGATACGGTCAGATTGCGGGCGCGCGAATGCCTCACCCCAGTTGCGCGCGCGCAGGATCACCAGATCAGCGGGCGCGCCGGGGGCAAGGCTGGGGGCATCAAGGCTGCAGGCGCGCGCGGGGCTGGTCAGAAAGGCGGTGATCCAGTCAGGATCGGAATGGTCCAGATGCGCGATGCGCGTCGCTTCGCGCAGCACCTCCACCATGTCCAGATCACCGTAAGCATAGAACGGATCGCGCGTGTTGTCGGACGCGAAGCTGACATTGATGCCGCGCGCCTTCATCTCATGCACCAATGTCACCCCACGCCAGCGCGGCGTGCGGCCGGGCGCGCGATCCTGCAGATACATGTTGCACATGGGCAGCGACACGATGTTCAGCCCCGCCTGCGCCACCAGATCCAGCGTCGCCAGTGCCTCGGCCTCTGGCTGCACGGCAAGCGAACAGCAATGACCCACAGTGATGGGCCGGGCAAAGCCTGTCTCCAGCGCGACCTCGGCAATCGCGCGCAGGGTCGCTGCAGCCGGATCACCGGTTTCATCGGCGTGAAAGTCCAGCTCCAGATCACGCGCGATGGCCAGTTGGAACAGGCGGCGCAGGCGGTCCTTCAGCCCATCGACAGGGTAGGTAACCATGCCCAGCACACCGCCATGATCGGCCACGATATCCGCCGTGCGCGCGTAGTCGCCATCCAGATCCGCACGGTCGATCCCGGCCAGCGATGACCCCTGCAACGCAATCCGCCCGGCCCATTCCTCGCGCAGCTTGGCAAAGACCGGCCAGGAAATCGTGTCCTGCGGCGCGATACTGTCGATATGCGTGCGGATCGCGCGTGTGCCATGCGCATAGGCGCAGCGCAGCCCGAAATCCATGCGCGCACGCACGTCCTCTGCGGTCCAGTTCGCCTCTCGGTCAGCGGCGACCGTGGTCAGCGCACCCATGAAACTGCCATCGGGGTTGGGGCTGCGCGGCCAGATATGGCCCTTGTCCAGATGCGTGTGCATATCGATGAAACAGGGCAGCACCAGCGCGCCCCCCATATCCACGCCGGGCAGATCGTCCCGGTCCGACAACACAGCGCCATCAACCCCAAGGCTATGGGACACCAGACCGCCCGCCTGACCCAGCAGGCAGGCCGGCACAGTCACATTCTCCAGCCGGAAGGGGCCAGACGCCGGCAGCGCGCGAAAATCACTCATGTCTCGCGCTTCACAGCACTTTCATGCCATTTCCGCAACAGCATGTGGCTCAGGAAACTCAGCCCCGCAAAGATGATGACACCCGTCAGCGCAATCAGGATCAGCGCCGCGAACATGCGTGGGATATTCAGGCGATATCCGGCCTCGAGGATACGAAACGCCAGCCCGGACCCGTGCCCGCCTGTTCCGGCCACATATTCGGCCACCACCGCCCCGATCAGCGCCAACCCGCCCGCAATGCGCAAGCCCCCGAGGAAGTAGCGCAGCGCCGAGGGCAGGCGCAGGTAGCGCAAGGTCTGCCAGCGCGACGCGCCATAGATGCGGAACAGATCGCGCAGATTGTGATCGGCCGAATTCAGCCCCAGCGTGGTATTGGCCAGCACAGGAAAGAACGCCACCAGCCAGGCGCACAGCAACAGCCCCGCCGTGCGGCTGTCCACATAAATGAAGATCAGGGGCGCGATGGCGACCACCGGCGTCACCTGCATGATGACCGCATAGGGGTAGAACGACATCTCGACCAGGCGGCTTTGCGTGAACAGCACCGCCAGTCCGACCCCCCCGATCACCGCGACCGCCAGCGCCATCATCGTGATCTGCAGCGTGATCATCAGCGCGCTGAACAGCATCGGCCAGTCGCTTATCAGCGTTTGCAGCACCAGACCGGGGCGCGGCAGGATGAAATGCGGGATCTCGTTCCACACCACGACCCGATCCCACAGCCAGATCGCCGCGATCAGCACCACCACAGGCAGCAGCCAGCGGCCAAAACGCTCGAACCGCGCGGCGCGCAGGCGCTTCAGGTCATCGGCATCATAAAGCGGCTGGTTTTCGGCAATGCTCATGCAGTCTCTCCCATCGCCTCGCGCAGCGCGTCGGATGCGTCGCGGCACAGTGCGGCATAATCGGCAGAGGTGCGGAATTCCTCGGACCTTGGATAAGGCGCATCCACACGCACCTCGCGGATCACCCGGCCGGGCCGCGCCGCCATCACCACGATCCGGTCGGACAGAAAGACCGATTCGAACACCGAATGCGTGACAAAGATCACCGTGCAGCCGATCCGCGCCTTCAGCGTCAGCAGATCATTGTTCAGCCGGAAGCGCGTGATCTCATCGAGCGCGGCAAAGGGTTCATCCATCAGGATCAGCCGCGGCTTCGTCACCATCGCGCGGGCGATGGACACGCGCATCTTCATGCCGCCCGACAATTCGCGCGGATAGGCGTCGAGAAACTTCTCCAGCCCGACCAGGCGCAGCGCCTCAAGGATCTCATCCTTGACCGAGGCATAGCTCTTGCCCTTCAGGCGAAAGGGCAGCCAGACATTCTGCGCCACAGTCGCCCAGGGCATCAACGTGGGTTCCTGAAACACCACACCCAGATCATTCTCGGACTGGCCACCCGCCCATGTAATCCGCCCGCCGCTGGTCGTGGACAGCCCCGCGATCAGCCGCAGGGCCGTGGATTTGCCACACCCCGACGGGCCCAGCAGCGAAATGAAATCACCGCTATTGACCGACAG
>PWWF01000305.1 GCA_003561595.1 Paracoccaceae bacterium
AAAAGCGCTTCGGAGCCTTCGCGGGCATTTTGCCCAGCGCTGGAACCGGTGCTGGGCTTCCGGTTTTCTTGCGGCTTATGGGCAAGTAATGCTGACCCTTCACGGCTGACCCGCTCGACCGAAGCCCCGCCCATCGCTGGCGGGGCTTTTTGCTTCCGGCATATTCCGGGGCAAGCCTTGTCGAAGTGGGGGATATACTGGGGGCACGATTTTCGGCTTTTTCAATGAAAACAACCGCTTAAGTGCCCAAAATGGCGGAGACGATGGGATTCGAACCCACGAGACCCTTCCGGGCCTACTCCCTTAGCAGGGGAGCGCCTTCGACCACTCGGCCACGTCTCCACCGCCCCGTCTAATGATGCCGCCCGGAACCCGCAAGCAGAAAGTCGGACATTGTCATCGGATGGACGCGCGTGCGTCCGGCTGGCACCGCGCGTACAGCGCCCGCTATACGCGCCGCAAGCGTTACCCGTCGGACGCAACCGCATCTCAGCCGGAGAACGCGTTACCGCCCTGGCGTGCCAACCAAAGGTTGACCGCCAGCAGGATTGTCGATGTGATCGCGATGGCAATGACGCTCATCGCCATCCCGGTCTGCACTGATCCCTGTTCGAATTGTGCAAACACGAATGTGCCGACAGTGCGCATGCCCGCCGGGGCCAGCATGATCGAGGCGACAAGCTCTCGCGATGCGATCGCAAAGACCAGCATCATCGCCGCGATCAGCGAGGGCGCCATCAGCGGCAGTGTGATATGCCGCATCGTGCCGCCTTGGCTGGCACCGGACACACGCGCGGCATCATCCAGCGATCCGCTGATCTGGCGCAGACGGGCAACGGCGTAGCGAATGGGATAGGGCAGCAGGATGCCGATATAGGCCACCAACAGGATCGCCGCCGTGCCATAGAGCGTCACTGGCAGGAACGGGCTGTTCCACGCCAGGATCACCCCGACCGCCAGCACGATGGCCGGGATCGCGTTGGGCAACACGGACAGCCCGTCCATGACCGCGCGGCCCCGCCCGGTGCCGCGCACGACGATATAGGCCACCACCCCCCCGATCAGCGCGGTGCCGAAGGCCGTCAGCACAGCCAGCCAGCCGCTGGTCATCAATGCCTGCCCGGCGCGACTGCCGGTCGCGAAGATCGGCGCATAATGGCGCAGGTCAAAATTCGACAGCCGCAACCCGCCGGAAATCGTGCCCATGAAGGATGTCACCACGATGGTCGCGAGCGGGATTGCCACGCCGATCATCGCCACCAGTGTGAACAGCCCGATCACCGGCCAGCGCCAGCGGCCAAGCTGCGCCTTTTCCGTATCGGCGGGCTTGCCGGTCTGGCTGACATAGGACCGGCGCGTTGCGATCCAGTTCTGGATCACGAAGGCCGCCAGCACCAGCATCATCAGGATGACCGAGCCCAGCGCCGCACCTGACAGGTCGATCGGCCAGTCCGACAGGAGCGTGTAGATCCCCGTCACCAGCACCTCGAACCCGGTGCGCGAGGCCAGCGCGGCGGGGGTGCCGAATTCTTCTATCGACATGGCAAAGACGATCAGCAAGCTGGCCGCCACCGCCGGAATGCTGAGCGGGAGCGTGATCATCAGAAAGGCGCGCACTGGCCCGGCACCGTGCACGCGCGCGGCAGCGGCAAAGCGACCGCCCACAGCCTCGAACGCGCGCGAGACGGCGAAATAGACCAGCGGAAACAGGTTCAGCGTCATGACAAAGGCGACACCGGCAAAGGTGAACAGGAACCCGGCCATGTCGAACCCGAGCAGCTGGAACAGATAGCCGCGCGGCTGCAGCAGCATCATCCAGGCTATCGCGGCGATAAAGGGCGGGATCAGAAACGGGATCAGAAAGATCACGTCCCAGACCCGCGCGCCCGGAATGTCACACAACCCGCGCAATATTCCCACGGGCAGGCCGAGGATCAGACAGCCGATGATCACTGATCCCGCCAGCAACAATGTGTTGCGCGTCTGGACCAGCAGGCGGTCATTTTCCGTCAGGATGACGATTTTCGAAAATGGCTCGGCCAGTGATCCGCGCGCGAATTCCGGAAAGATCGCCTGCAGCAGGATGAACAGAACCGGCAGGCCCACCAGCAGGATCAGGGCACCGGCGGCGGCAGTTGTCATCACGGTTGCGGCGCGGGGCATGGGCGGGCGGCTCCTGACAGGAACAGGGCCCCGGTGCGGATACCGGGGCCCTGGCGCGATCTGCGCGGCTTAGCGCTCGATGACGGTGTCGTTGAACCGCGCGATGATCTCGTCGCGGCGCGCGGCAACGGCATCAATGTCGATATCGATGACATTCAGCGCGTCGATACCGGGGCGGCGGCCTTCGACATCGGCGCGCGCAGGCATCAGGAAGGTTTCGGCCACCAGCGCCTGCCCCGCATCGGACAGGACGAAATCGAAGAATGCCTGCGCCGCTTCCGGGTTCGCGGTCGATTCGAGGATCATCATCGGGCGCGGCGCGATGACAGTGCCGCTTTCGGGCACGATCACCTCGATTGTCTCACCCTCATCCGCGCGGGCATAGCTGATGTAGTCGACAGCGCCGAAAACAGCCGCCTTGGCCCCTTGCAGAACCGGGTTCAGCGCGGCGGCATTCGGGCCGGGCACGATCATCTCGTTTTCGGCCAGCGCGGCCAGCAGGTCCCATGCCTCATCGCCCATCGCGGCCTCCAGCCCGGCGACAAGGTCAAAGGCAGAGCCCGATTGCGACGGGTCGGGCATGGTTACCAGATCGCGATATGCCTCATC
>PWWF01000229.1 GCA_003561595.1 Paracoccaceae bacterium
CAGGCCGGCCAGATCATCATCGACGGGACCGAACTGACCAGTGACCTGAAGAATATCGACAAGGTCCGGTCCGAGGTCGGGATGGTGTTCCAGCATTTCAACCTGTTCCCGCATCTGACGATCCTGGAAAACTGCACGCTGGCCCCGATCTGGGTGCGCAAGACGCCCAAGAAAGAGGCCGAGGAAATCGCGATGCATTTCCTCGAAAAGGTGAAAATCCCCGAACAGGCGCTGAAATATCCGGGCCAGTTGTCCGGCGGGCAGCAGCAGCGCGTGGCGATTGCGCGCTCGCTCTGCATGCGGCCGCGCATCATGCTGTTTGACGAACCGACCTCGGCGCTGGACCCCGAGATGATCAAGGAAGTGCTGGACACGATGATCCAGCTTGCCGAAGAGGGGATGACCATGATCTGCGTGACCCATGAGATGGGCTTTGCGCAGGCCGTGGCGAACCGTGTGATCTTTATGGATCAGGGCCAGATCGTGGAACAGAACCGCCCGACCGAGTTCTTCAACAACCCGAAATCAGAGCGGACGAAACTGTTCCTCAGCCAGATCCTGGGGCATTAGGCGCGCGGAGCAGCTCTGCGACCCAGGCAGGCACGATCTCGGTCGCCGGTCCAAGGCTAGTGTCGTCAAACAGCGCCGATGTCTCCGACGGGTCCATGTTCAGCTCCAGCGTGCGCACGCCCTGCGCCCGCGCCTCCTGCACGAAGCCCGCAGCCGGGTAGACCGCGCCGGATGTGCCGATGGCCACAAACAGATCGGCCCCTTCCAGCGCCGCTGCGATCCGGTCCATGTGATAGGGGATTTCGCCGAACCACACGACATCCGGGCGCGCGCGCTGCGCGCCACAGGCGGGGCAGGGCGTGTCAGGCGACATGACATCGGGCGCATCCCATCTGTGCCCGCAGGACGCGCATAGCGCGCGCCGCAACTCGCCATGCATATGCACCACATCGCGCGCCCCGG
The DNA here is from genome assembly GCA_003561595.1 of Paracoccaceae bacterium. Lineage (GTDB taxonomy): Bacteria > Pseudomonadota > Alphaproteobacteria > Rhodobacterales > Rhodobacteraceae > Roseinatronobacter. The sequence continues at coordinate 973 of PWWF01000229.1, forward strand.
CCCGTTCCAGCAGGTCATCGATATTCTGCGTGACAAGCGTGACCTCTGCCACGCCCGATTGTTGCAAATCTGCAAGCGCTTGATGGGCGGCATTCGGGCTGGCCTGCAGGCAATTCGCGCGTCGGGCGTTATAAAACTGGTGCACCAGCGCGGGATCGCGGGCATAGCCTTCGGGCGTGGCAACATCCTCCAGATCGTATTTCTGCCATATCCCGCCCGTGTCGCGAAACGTGCCCAACCCGCTTTCAGCGGATAATCCGGCGCCGGACAGGATGACGATGCGCATGGGGGTTACCTCGCGTTCAGATGGTCATGGATCACTTGCGCCAGCGCCGCCGAGATGCCGTCCACGGCCTGCAGATCGGCCAGCCCTGCGCGTGACACCGCCTTGGCCGAGCCGAAATGCGCCAGCAGCGCGCGCTTGCGCCCCGCGCCCACGCCCGGAATGTCATCAAGGGGCGAGGCGCTGACCGATTTTGCGCGCTTCGCGCGGTGGGTGCCGATGGCGAAGCGATGCGCCTCATCCCGCAGGCGCTGGACGAAATAGAGCACCGGGTCATTGTGGCGCAGCGCGAAGGGGCGGCTGCCGGGACGGTGGAACTCCTCCTTGCCCGCATCGCGGTCGATGCCCTTGGCGACACCGATCACGGGAATATCCTCGACCCCCAGATCGGCCAGAATGCTTGCCACAGCCGAGACCTGCCCCGCACCGCCGTCGATCAGCAGCAGATCGGGCCAGGTTTCGCCCTCGCGGTCCGGGTCTTCTTTCAGCAGGCGTTCGAACCGGCGGGTCAGCATTTCTTTCATCATGCCGAAATCATCGCCCGCCGTGATGCCGTCGCCCCGAATGTTGAACTTGCGATACTGGCTTTTCAGGAAGCCCTCGCGCCCGGCCACGATCATGGCGCCCACGGCATCGCTGCCCTGAATATGGCTGTTGTCATAGACCTCGACCCGCTCGGGCGGGGTGTCGAGGCCAAAGGCCTCGGCCAGCCCCTCCAGCAACCGCGATTGCGCGGCGGAAGAGGCCATGCGCATGGCCAGCGCCTCGCGCGCATTGCGAAGCGCGTTCTCGACCAGTTCGGCCTTTTCGCCTCGCTGGGGGCAGGCAAGCTCGACCTTGCGGCCCGCACGGTCGGTCAGAAGCCCGGCCATCAGGTCCGGATTGTCGATGCCATGCGAGGTCAGCACGAGGCGCGGCGGCTCCTTGCCATCATAGAATTGCGCGATGAAGGCTTCGAGGATTTCCGGCTCTTCGGCCCCGGCGCCTGTGGCGGGGTAGAAATCGCGGTTGCCCCAGCTCTGGTTCGCGCGGATGAAAAAGACCTGCACACAGGCCTGCCCCTTTTCCAGATGCACGGCAATCACATCGGCCTCTGTCACAGTGCGGGGGTTGATGCCCTGGTTTTGTTGAACATTTGTAAGTGCACGAATGCGGTCGCGCAGCGCGGCGGCGCGCTCGAATTCCATCGCCTCGGCGGCTTTGGCCATGTCTTCAGCCAGTTGCGCCTGAATTTTGGTGCTTTTGCCGGACAGAAAGCGTTCTGCATCCTTGACCAGTCCAGCATAGTCATGTTCGGAAATGTAACCTACACAGGGCGCGCTGCAGCGCTTGATCTGATACAGCAGACAGGGGCGGGTGCGGCTGTTGAACACCGAATCCGTGCAGTTGCGCAGCAGAAAGACGCGCTGCAACTGGTTGAGCGTGCGATTGACCGCCCCGGCAGAGGCGAAGGGGCCGAAATAGCTGCCCTTTGTCGCGCGCCGCCCGCGATGCTTGCGCAATTGCGGAAAGGCATGGTCCTTCGGCAGCAGGATATAGGGAAAGCTCTTGTCGTCGCGCAAAAGCACATTGTAGCGCGGCTTCAACTGCTTGATGAGGTTCTGTTCAAGAAGCAGCGCCTCGGTTTCGGTGCGCGTGCTCAGGAACATCATCGAGGTGGTTTCCGAGATCATCCGCGCGATACGCGCCGAATGCCCCGAAGGCCGCGCGTAATTCGACACCCGCGCGCGCAGATTGCGGGCCTTGCCGACATACAGCACCTCGGATTTTTCGTTCAGCATGCGGTACACGCCGGGCGAGCTGTCAAGCTGGCGCAGATAGTCCTGAATGCAGGCGTGACCGCGCAGGGCGGGGGCATCGGTCATCGGCGGGTCGGTCGGTGTGTTCATGGGTCAGGATGTGCGTGATTCTGGGCGCGGCTGCAATGTTTTCACGCCCCCTGCAACTCGAATCCTGTCCACGAAATCTGTGGATAACTCTGTGGAGGGCAGTTGGATCGGGTGGAATTTCCTATGCGGGAACGGGTATTCGACGGCATGCACAAAAAATAGGCAAAAACACAACCAATTGATTTTGTTCTGAAAATCATTTCGCTGGCATCAAGCGCATGATAATCATGAAGAAAACATCTCAGGTCCGTGACAGGTTTGTGAACAGTGCACAACTTTGGCCCTATCCTCATGCCTGATGGCCGGTTTCTGCCAGCACATCCGGGGTTTGCCAGGTCAGATGTTGGCCCCCGTCAATGCACAAGAGTTGCCCCGTAACCGCCGGTGCGTCCAGAAAAAAGCCAAGCGCCGCAGTGATGTCGGACGGGTTCGCCCCGCGCTGCAGGACCGTGCTTTCACGGCTGGCGCGATAGCCCTCGGACGGCTGGTCCGTGGCCTGCAGGGTCGGGCCGGGGCCGATGGCGTTGACGCGGATGCGCGGCCCCAGTTCCTGCGCGGCCAGTTGGGTAAAGCCCCACAGCCCCAGCTTGGCGATGGAATAAGTCATGTTCTGCGGGGTCAGCTTGCGCACTTTCTGGTCGATCATGTTGACCACCAGCCCTTGCGCCACGGGTTCGCCCTGTTCATCCGTCACGGGGGGCGGGCATTGCGCGGCGAAGGCCTGCGTCAGCACGAAGGGCGCGCGCAGGTTCGACATCATGTGCCGGTCCCAACTGTCGCGCGTGGCGGTCGCGATGCTGTCCTGCTCGAAGATCGAGGCGTTGTTGACCAAGACGCCCAGTGGCCCGCCCAGCCCCGCCTCCGCCCTGTCGGTCAGCGCCGCAATGGCATCTTCATCCAGCAGATCGGCTTGCAGGCAGACGGCCTTGCGGCCCAGCGCGGTGATCTCGGCAGCCAGGCTTCCGGCCTCGGTCCCTGAACTGGCGTAATGCAGCGCAACGTCATGCCCGCGCTGCGCAAGATAGAGCGCCATCGCCCGGCCCAGCCGTTTCGCCGCCCCTGTCACCAATGCCCGTGCCATATTTCAACCCCCGATCACCGTCAGTGACCAGATGTAGCCCGCATAGGCCAAGAGCAAGCCCATCGCCGCAACCCGCCCCACAGCGGCGCGGCGCCACAGGAAGGGTGCCAGCACCAGCGCCGCTGCCAGCATCACCCAGAAATCCAGCACCAGCATCTGTGCGGGCATGTCCACGCGCCCGAACAGGCCCGCTACGCCCAGGATCAGCAGCAGGTTGAAGATGTTGGACCCGATGATATTGCCCAGCGCCACGCCCCCTTCGCGCCGGATGGCGGCGATCAGCGTGGTGGCGAGTTCGGGCAGCGAGGTGCCGATCGCCACGATGGTCAGGCCGATCATCACATCGGACACGCCCAGAGTGGCGGCAATACTGACGGCCCCGTTCACCAGCATGTTGGCCCCCAGAGGCAGCCCGATCAGCCCAAGCGCCAGAAACAGGATCAGCCTTGGCAGGCCGGTCTGTGCCTCGATCTGAGGAAGGTCATTATTCGCGGCGCGGGCACGGCGGCCCCGGCGGATCGAATCGGCCATGAACAGCGCGAACCCCGCCAGCAGAACCAGCGCCTGCCAGCGGTCGATGGCCCCGGTCGTCGCCAGCGCGCCGAACAGCACTGTCGCCGCCAGCATGATCAGATAGTCACGCAGATAAGCGCGGCCGATCAGCATGGGTGCAATCAGCGCGGGCAGTCCGATCACCAGCAGGACATTGGCGATGTTGGAGCCCACGACATTGCCCAGCGCCAGCCCGTCTGCGTCGGACAAGACGGCCTTGATCGTCACCAGCAATTCCGGGGCCGAGGTGCCAAAGGCCACCACTGTCATGCCGACCATCAGCGCCGGTATCCCCAGCCGCAGCGCCAGATTGGCCGCGCCGCGCACCAGCAGGTCACCTGCCAGCAGCAACACTGTCAGACCGGCAGCGACCAGCGCCAGATCAAAAATCATCGCCTACCGGCCTTTGCAGCGGCAATCCTCGCCACCCAGCAGGAACTTGCCGCAGGACCGGCATTTGCGCGGGCGGGGCAGTTTGGTGCTGCGCAACCGGTCCAGCGGGGTCTTGTGGTTGGGGTTCAGCCATTTCTGGACCGCGCCCATCACGATCATGAACACCAGAAAGGCGATGACGATGCGGATGATCATGGCACTACAGCCCGAAGCGCGCGTAAAGCGCGCGTTCCTCGGCCAGTGCCATGGCATCGCCCATCAGTGACAGGCCCAGCCGCGACAGCAGGGGGCGGCGCTGGCCATAGACCCGGTAGCGCAGCTTCTCGCCATAGCGTTCTTCCAGCGTGGGCGCCATCTGGCCCAGAGTATCGGCCAGCCCCAGCTCGACCGCGCGTGTGCCGTCCCAGAACTCGCCCGTGAACAGATCCTCGTCCGCCAGCTTGGCGCCGCGCCGTGATTTTACCTGCGCGATGAAATTCTTGTGCACCTGATCCTGCAGCGCGCGCAGGCGGGCGATATCGTCGGGGTTTTCGGGGCGGAACGGGTCCAGCTGCGATTTCGACTTGCCCGAGGTATAGACCCGCCGCTCGATCCCGTAGCGGCCGATGAACTCATGCAGCCCGAACCCGGCAGAGATGACGCCGATGGACCCCACGATGGAATTGGCATCCACCGTGATGTCATCCGCCGCCGTGGCGAGCCAGTAACCGCCCGAGGCCGCCACATCCTCGACAAAGGCATGGACGGGGATTTCGTGCTTCTCGGCCAGCCGCCGGATGCGGGCTGCGATCAGCGCGCTTTGCACCGGGCTGCCGCCGGGCGAGTTGATGACCAGCGCGACCGCGCGCGGCTTGCCTCGGCGAAAGGCGGCCTCGATCAGGGGCGCGAGGCTCTGGTCATTCAGGCGTCCGGGCGAGGAACTCGCCGCAATGATCCCCTGCAGCCGGATCACGGCCACAACGGGTTTGCGCTTGAGGAAGGGAATGAGCTTTGACATGGCGCCTCATGTAAGGCGCGGCGGGGGGCGGAACAAGATGGCTGCGCGAGAATGCCTTGCCCCGCCGTCCCTTGCGGCCCAGAATATGCACAACTGCGCCCCGGGGCCCCCATGCTCGACCGACTGGAAATGTTCATCACGCTGGCCGATGCGCGCCATTTCGGCCGCGCGGCAGAGCGGCTGGGGATCACGCAGCCCTCGCTCTCGGCGGCGCTGAAGCAGTTGGAGGGTGAGCTGGGCGTGCAGCTTGTCTTTCGCGGGGCGCGCTATCAGGGCCTGACCCCCGAGGGCGCGCGCGTGCTGGACTGGGCTACGCGCATCGTGGGCGATGCCCGCACCCTGCGCGAGGAAATGCGCGCGGCGCGTCACGGGCTGTCGGGCAATCTGCGGTTGGGGGTGGTGCCCACGGCGCTGCCGATGATTGCGGGGCTGACCGGCCCCTACCTGCGCGCGCACCCGAATGTGCGCATCGAGATCCTGTCGCGTTCCTCCATCGAGATCCTGGAGCAGATCGACAAGCTGCAACTGGATGCGGGCGTCAGCTATCTGGATAACGAGCCGCTGGGCCGCGTCGTGACCGAGCCGCTTTATACCGAGAGCTATCTGCTGCTGACGCGCCCTGCCCACCCGCTTGCGGCGCGCACGGCGCTGGGTTGGGACGATCTGGGCGATCTGCCGCTCTGCCTGCTGACGGGCGACATGCAGAACCGCCGTATCATCAATGCCGAACTTGCCGCCGCGCAGATCACGGCCAGTCCGCAGATGGAATCGAACTCGGTGATGGCGCTGGTGGCGCATGTGCAGGCCGGGCCCTGGGTCAGTATCGTCAATGCGCATACGGCGGACCTGTTCGCGGGGGCGCCGGGGCTGGCGGCTGTACCCATCCGGGGCAAGGGGGGCGCGAAACAGGTCGGGCTGATCGCGCCCTGGCGCGAACCGCATACCCCGGTGCTGGCGGGACTTCTGGCCGAGGCGCGGCGTTTCCGGCGTGACTGATCCGCGCGCAACGCGCCTGAAGGCTTGCCCAGCCCGGTCTAAGGTGACATTGTGGCGTCATCCAAACCTGCAAGGGTGATGTTGTCGATGCGACGGGCGCATCGGCCGGAGAACCATGTGCAAACTGGCGCAACCCATATAAACAACGCGCTATCACAACGGGAGAAAACGTATGAAGAACGCATCCAGATCACGCGGGATCACACGTCGCGGGCTGCTGAAATCGGCTGGCAGTGTCACAGCAGCCGGGCTGATCCTGCCGGCAAGCTACCGCAAGGCCATGGCCGAGCCCCGGCGCGGCGGCACGTTCCGCATCGGCTTTGGCCACGGGGCAACCTCGGACACGCTGAACCCGGCGCTGTGGGATCAGGCCTTTGTGCAGGTGATGGGCAATTCGCTGCACAATTATCTGACTGTCATCGGCCCCGACGGCGAATTGGAGCCGGAACTGGCCGAAAGCTGGGAGGCGTCTTCCGATGCGGCCACCTGGACCTTCAAGCTGCGCGAGGGTGTGACCTATCATGATGGCCGGGATGTCGTGGCCGAGGATGTGGTCGCGTCGCTCAACCATCACCGGGGCGAGGATAGCGGTTCGGCTGCGGCCCCGATTGTCGAGGCGATCACCGATATCGCGACCGATGGCGACCATGTCGTGATCATCACGCTGGAAGCGGGCGATGCCGATTTCCCCTTCATCCTGTCGGATTATCACCTGCCGATCCTGCCGGCCGAGGACGGCCGGATCAATTTCCAGAACGGGATCGGCTGCGGCCCCTACATGCTGGAAAGCTTCGAGCCGGGTGTCGAATGTCTGATGACCCGCAACCCCGATTACTGGAAGTCCGACCACGCGTGGTTCGACCGGGTGGAGCTGTATGCGATCCTCGATTCCGCCGCGCGCCAGAACGCGCTGATCACGGGCGAGGTGGATGTGATCGACCGGCCCGATCTGAACACCATCCACATGCTGGAGCGCGCGGGCGCGAATATCATCTCGGTTTCGGGCACGCAGCATTACACCTTTGCCATGGACAGCCGCGCTGACCCGTTCACCGACAACAATGTGCGTCTGGCGCTGAAATACGGGGTCAACCGGCAGCAATTGGTGGATACTGTGCTGTCGGGCTTTGGCGTGGTGGGCAATGACCATCCGATCGGGCGGTCCAACCGGTTCCATGCAGATGATCTGGAACAGCGCGAGTTCGACCCGGATCGCGCGCGCTATCACCTGGAACAGGCGGGCCTTGACAGCCTGACCGTCGATCTGTCGGCCGCTGACGCAGCGTTCTCGGGCGCGGTGGATGCGGCGGTGCTGTTTTCCGAAAGCGCGGCAGAAGCCGGGATCACGATCAACCCTGTGCGCGAGCCGTCGGATGGCTACTGGTCCAATGTCTGGATGGTCAAGCCCTTCAGCGCTGTCTACTGGGGCGGGCGCCCGACCGAGGACTGGATGTTCTCGACCGCCTTTGCCGCAGGGGCAGCGTGGAATGACGGGTTCTGGGAAAATGACCGCTTCGAGGAACTGCTGCGCGCCGCGCGGTCGGAACTGGATGAGGACCTGCGCCGCGAGATGTATTTCGAGATGCAGCAGATCGTGCGCGATGAGGGGTCCATCGTCATCCCGATGTTCTCGGATTACGTGATGGCCACGGCGGATAACGTCATGACGCCGGATCAGATCGGTGCCAACACCACACTTGACGGGGTGCGCGCCACCGAACGGTGGTGGTTCGCCTGATCGGGGATTGACTTGACCCCGGCGCCCAGATGCGGCGCCGGGGTTTTTCGTTCAGCGATGCAGGAAAGACATCGCGGCAAGAATCAAAGGAGGGAGGCGACATGGCGCATGTCTGGCGCATGATCGTGCAGCGGCTGGGTCTTGGCCTGCTGACATTATTCGTGGTCTCGGTCATCATTTTCGGCGCGACAGAGCTGTTGCCCGGCGATTTTGCGCAGGCCGTTCTGGGGCAGGCCGCCACGCCCGAGGCTGTCGCCGCCATCCGGCGCGAGCTTGACCTCGATCAGCCGGTGTTGGTGCGGTACACCAACTGGTTGTTCGGGGTGCTGCAGGGCGATTTCGGCACATCGCTGGCGCAAAGGGGTCGGCCGGTGTCGGACATGATCCTGTCGCGGCTGGGCAATACCTTTTTCCTTGCGATCTATGCGGCCGCCATGGCCGTGCCGCTGGCCCTGACACTGGGCATACTTGTCGCGCTGTGGCGCAATTCGCTGTTTGACCGGGTGGCCAATTCGACCGCGCTGAGCGCGATTTCCTTCCCCGAATTCTTTGTCGCCTATATCCTGATCTTCGTGCTGGCGCAGGGCGGCTATTTCCCGTCCATGGCGCGGATGCCCGCCAGCGCGGATCTGGGCGAGAAGCTGTATCGCGCCTTTCTGCCCGCGCTGACGCTGACGCTGGTGGTGACCGCGCATATGATGCGCATGACCCGCGCCGCGATCATCAACCTGCTGTCGAGCCCCTATATCGAGATGGCGCGCCTGAAGGGGATGCGCCCGTCGCGCGTGATCGTGCACCATGCGCTGCCCAATGCCATCGCGCCCATCGCCAATGTGGTCGCGTTGAACCTCGCCTATCTGATCACCGGTGTCGTGGTGGTCGAGGTGGTGTTCGTCTATCCGGGCCTGGGGCAGTTGATGGTGGACAGTGTATCGCGCCGCGATATCCCGGTCGTGCAGGCCATCGCGCTGATCTTTGCCGCGGCCTATGTGCTCCTCAATCTTGCAGCCGATGTGATCTCGACCCTGTCGAATCCGCGTCTGATGCATCGCAAGTGAGGGGCGCGCCATGACGATCCTGACATTCTTCATCACATTTGCTGTCTTTCTGGCCGTGTCCATCGGGGCGGCCTGGGGCTTTCGCGCAGTGGCCACCACGCTCACGCGCGGCACCATGCAGCGCGCATTGCGCACTGCGCCGCTGACTGCGTGTTTCGGCATGCTGGTGATCCTGATCTACCTGATCATCGCCCTGCTTGCGCCGGTCATCGCGCCCTTTCCCGAACGCGCGGTCATCGGCAGCCAGTTCATGCCCTGGTCCTCGACCCACTGGCTGGGGACGGATGCGCTGGGCCGCGACATGTTCAGCCGCATGATCTACGGCACGCGCAACACCGTGGGGATTGCCTTTGCCACCACGGCGCTGGCGTTTCTGATCGGGTCGGTCCTGGGGCTGTTGGCGGCCACGGTGGGCGGCTGGCTGGATCAGGGGCTGTCGCGGCTGGTGGATGTGTTGATGGCGATCCCGTCGCTGATCTTCGCGCTCTTGCTGCTGACGATCTTCGGCACCTCGATCCTGACACTGATCGTGGTGATCGCAGTGATCGATTCCACCCGCGTCTTTCGCCTGTCGCGGGCTGTGGCCGAAGGGGTCGTGGTGATGGATTACATCGAGGCCGCGCGCCTGCGGGGCGAAGGGCTGTGGTATCTGATCACGCGCGAGATCCTGCCCAATGTGACAGC
>PWWF01000333.1 GCA_003561595.1 Paracoccaceae bacterium
CGATCTATGGCGACGGGGCGAATGTGCGCGACTGGCTGCATGTCGAGGATCACGCCGATGCGCTGCTTCTGGTGCTGCGCGAAGGCAGTGTGGGGCGCAGCTACAATATCGGCGGCGAGAATGAGCGCAGCAATCTGGAGCTGGTGCGCGCGCTCTGCGCCATTCTGGACGAAAGGCGCCCGAAGGCGAAAGGCTCCTACGCCGATCAGATCACCTTTGTCACGGATCGGCCTGGCCATGATGCGCGCTATGCCATCGACCCCGCGCGCATGCGCGCCGAGCTGGGCTGGCGCCCCTCGGTGACTGTGGAGGAAGGGCTGGCGCAGACCGTGGACTGGTATCTGGCCAATGAAACCTGGTGGACCGCGCTGCAAGACCGGCAGGGTGTCGGGCAACGGCTGGGGGTGCGCGGATGATCCTCGTCTTCGGCAAGACCGGGCAGGTCGCGACGGAACTGGCACGGCTGGCGCCCGACGCGATCTTTCTGGGCCGCAACGCCGCCGATCTGTCGGACCCCGACGCCTGTGCGCGCGTCATCCGCGAGTATGCGCCCGCAGCGGTCATCAACGCCGCTGCCTACACAGTGGTGGACCGCGCCGAGGAGGAAGAGGCGCTGGCGACCACCATCAATGGCGATGCCCCCGCAGCGATGGCGCGGGAATGCGCGGCACTTGGCGTCCCGTTTGTGCATATCTCGACGGATTATGTCTTTGACGGGGCGGGCGAGGCCCCCTTTGCCCCCGATCACCCGACTGCGCCGCTCGGGGCTTACGGGCGCTCGAAACTCCGGGGCGAGGAGGGGGTGCGCGCTGCGGGCGGCGCGCATGTGATCCTGCGCACGTCCTGGGTGGTCTCCGCGCATGGCAGCAATTTCGTGAAAACCATGCTGCGGCTGGGGGCAGAGCGTGACCGGCTGACGGTCGTCGCCGACCAGATCGGCGGCCCGACGCCTGCGCGCGATATCGCCGATGCCTGCCTGCGCATCGCGCGGGCGCTGCAGGCCGATCCGGACACATCCGGCATCCAGCATTTCAGCGGCGCCCCTGACACAAGCTGGGCGGGTTTTGCGCGCACGATCATGGCAGAGGCCGGGCTGGCCTGCGAGATCGCGGAGATCCCGACCAGCGACTGGCCAACCCCGGCGCGCCGCCCGCTCAATTCAAAGCTGGAGTGTGCGGGGCTGGCGGCATTCGGGCTGACACGGCCGGACTGGCGCAAGGGGCTGGCGGATATCATTGCCGAACTGGGGGGCAGGGCATGACACAGCGCAAAGGCATCATTCTGGCCGGGGGCTCGGGGACGCGGCTTTGGCCGATCACGATGGGCGTGTCGAAGCAATTGCTGCCTGTCTATGACAAGCCGATGATCTATTACCCGCTCTCGGTGCTGATGCTGGCGGGCATCCGCGAGATTGCAGTGATCACCACGGCGGAGGATCAGGCGCAGTTCCAGCGCCTGATGGGCGATGGCAGCCAGTGGGGGCTGACGTTTGAATGGATCGTGCAGCCCAGCCCGGAGGGGCTGGCGCAGGCCTATCTGCTGGCAGCGGGCTTTCTGGCCGGCGCGCCGTCGCTGATGGTGCTGGGCGACAACATCTTCTTCGGCCATGGCCTGCCCGAGCTGCTGGCGCGCGCCGATGCGCAGGCCGCGGGCGGGACGGTCTTCGGCTACCGGGTGGCGGATCCGGAGCGCTACGGCGTGGTGGATTTCAATGCTGATGGCCGGGTACGCGGCATCGTGGAAAAGCCTGCAACACCGCCCTCGAATTTCGCTGTTACGGGGCTTTACGCCCTCGACGGGACGGCGCCGCACAAGGCTGCGCAAGTGACCCCATCGGGGCGCGGTGAGCTGGAGATCACATCGCTTCTGGAGATGTATCTCGCCGACGGCACATTATCGGTCGAGACGATGGGGCGCGGCTATGCCTGGCTGGATACCGGCACGCATGAAAGCCTGCTGGATGCGGCGAATTTCGTCCGCACCCTGCAAACGCGCCAGGGCCTGCAGATGGGCAGCCCCGACGAGATCGCCTTTGCCCGTGGCTGGATCGACCAGCATGCTTTGCGGGCGCGTGCCGAGCTTTTCGGCAAGACCGCCTATGGGTCATATCTGCGCATGCTGCTCTGAGCTTTCCGGGCAATTGTGACGACAGACACGAACTGCAGAAAATTATACCACCCCATGGGGCACCAGCTGTCATACCTTGATATATACGCAGTGTGCGGGACATCTTCCGTACCGCCTCATGGCAGACCCAGCTGTTCGACCAGGACCTTCCCCGAGCGGGGCACCACGACCCGGAAATGCCGCGCCTGCAGCACGTCCAGGATCCGGGTCGGCCGGTAGCAGACCCAGTTCACCCCGCCTGGATGCCGCACGCTGTCATAGGCGATCCCGTCATGCGGGCCCGCCCGGACGGAGCGGCCGAAGAGCTGGCCGACTGAGTAGGTCGCGGGGTCCGGATCGTGCAGATCCGGACGCGCGCCGCGGATATCGACGAAGGGCCCGTCAAAGCGGGCTGTGTATTCGCGCAACTCCTCCGTTTTCTGCTCCAATGCGCTCAGCGCAATTTCTCGACGGACCCCGTTGACGACCTCGAGAACGGACGTCTCAAGCGCGCTCGCGGCGTACCAGGCGCCGAGGTCCGGACCGGCAAACCGGGTCCCCTGTGGCGCCCCGTGCAGGAACGCGGCCATGACAACGCTGGCATTGGCACGACCATAGACCCATTCGGATTTCGGAAGTCGCCG
>PWWF01000248.1 GCA_003561595.1 Paracoccaceae bacterium
AATGAAACTGTCGATCCGGACGGGGTGTCCGGAGAAAGGTGCAAGATGGAACTTCATGCGACCGGGGCGCAGCCCTTTTCGGGTGCTCAGTTTCGGCCTCCTCTCCGAACTGCCTTCGCGACGGGTTTTTCAATGGGAATGAGGACCTGATGAAACATACTGCTCTGATCGCATCCGCGCTGATGCTCGTGGCCCCGGTGGCCGCATCTGCAACCACCCTGACGCTGTTCGCCTCGGGTGAGGATCTGGCGACCGAAGGGTTTTCGGACCCGCGATTGACCAAGCATGGCTGGGCGCTGGACTTCTCGCGCATCATCGCGCATGTCGATCAGGTCACAGCCTGGCGGTCCGAGCCGCCCTTCATGGGTGACGGGCCAGAGATCGACGGCACGGCGCTCGAATTCGGCGGCCCCTTCAAGGTCGATCTGGTCGATGCGGATGACGCTGACCGCGTGGAACTGGCCACAATCGACGCCGATCCCGGTTTCTACAACGCGCTGTCCTGGACGCTCAGCCCCGCGCCTGAGGGCAAATTCGAAGGCTTCTCGCTCGTGTTCGAAGGGGTTGCCCGCCGCGATGGCGAAGAGGTCGCGTTCACGCTTGCCACACGCGATGCGATCTATCATGCCTGCGGCGAATATGTGGGCGACACGCGCAAGGGGATCGTGACCGAGGATGCCGGATCAGAGCTGGAGATCACGCTGCATCTTGACCATATGTTCGGCCGCGCGGACTGGCCGGAAGACCGGGCCGCCAACCAAGAGGCGCTGGGCTTTGACGCCTTTGCGGAGGGCGGAATGCATGAATTCACGCTCGGTGATCTGCATATCGGGCATGTCGGCGAGGGGCATTGCCATGACCAGGCGATGTGATCTGGCGCTTGCGCTGGTTGTGGCTCTGGGGGTGTTGGCCCCCCAGAGCCTGCTTGCCCATGCCGCTTACCTGACCGCGCAGGAGCCGACGGTCATCAGCATTCGCGGCCAGTATGACACTGGCGAGCTGATGGAAGGCGCGCAGGTTCTGGTCTTTGCGCCCGACAACCCGGCAGAGCCCTGGACCACCGGCACCGCGGATGATCTTGGCCGCTTTCTGCTGTTCCCCGATACCAGCCTGCCCGGGCGCTGGACGATCCAGATGCGGCAGGCCGGTCATGGCGCTGTCATCCATGTCGAGGTGGGGGAGGACAGCGCCGATGCCGGGGCTGGTGTTGCGACAGGCTCGACCGGTGCGCCGCAAAGCCTGACGCAGCAACTGGTGATGATCGCACTGGTCGGCTGGGGCGCGCTGGGCACAGCGCTCTATTTCCGGCGCAGGAGGGGCGGCAATGCATCTGCCTGATGGTCTGGTGCCGGTCGGCATGGCCGCTGCGGGCTATGCGGGCAGCGGCGCGCTGCTGGCGCTGAGCATGAACCGCATCGCGCGCCTGCCCGACCCGCAAGCCGCCATGCCGCGCGCGGCGATGATGACGGCAGTGTTCTTCGCGGCCTCTGCCATCGTCGTGCCGGTGCCGCCGACAACCGTGCATCTGATGCTGTCGGGCGTGATGGGGGTGCTGCTGGGCTGGTTCGCAGTGCCCGCCATTCTGGTGGGGCTGTTCCTGCAGGCGGTTCTGTTCGGGCATGGCGGGCTGACGACCATCGGGCTGAACGGGCTGATCATCGCCGTGCCCGCGCTGGTGGCCTTTATGGTCTATCGCGCGTCCGCCGGGCGGTTCCCACGGCTGGCGGCCGGGGTGGCGGGCAGCGGGGGCGTGATCCTGTCGCTTGCGATTTTTGCTGCTTTCGTGCTGCTGGGTCTGCCGGCCCAGATGGATGCCAGCGCCGAGCGCGCGGCGCTGGTGGTCTTCGTGCTGGCGCATATGCCGCTGGTCGTGGCCGAAGGGATCATCGTGATCGTGCTGTTGCAGATCCTGTCGCGGGTTGAACCGGGGCTGTTGCCCCGTGGCTGAGGCTGCGCCCCGCCTGCCGGATTGCCCGCGCACACGGCTGCTCGTGGCGCTGATCCTGGCCTTTGCCTTTGCCAGCGTCAGGCAGATCACCAGCCTGCCGCTGCTGGCCGCATTTGCGCTGGCTGCCCTTGTGGCCTCGGGCCAGCCGCTGGCGGTGGTGGCGCGGTTGCGCGCGCCTGCCATGCTGGCGCTGGCGATTGCGCTCGCGCTGGCGCTGTTCAGCGGGTCCGACACGCTGTGGCAGGCCGGGCCGCTGCATCTGCGCAGCGACGGGGTCGCGGCGGGGGCGCTGGTCGCGCTGCGACTATTGGCGATTGTCACGCTGACCCTGGTGCTGCTGGGGTCGCTGCCACCTCACAAGCTGGCCGAGGCGCTGCGCAGCCTTTGGCTGCCCGCGATCCTGTCGGATCTGGTCATGCTGACCCTGCGCTATATCGATGAGATGCGCGCGCGGCTGGCGCGGGCAGAGGCCGCGCGGCGGCTGCGCGGCGGGGGCGCGGGCTGGCGCGCGCTGCCGGAACGCGCGGCGGTCTTCGCAACGGCGCTGATCCATGGCCAGCACCGCGCGGACCGCGTATGGGCGGCGATGCGTCTGCGCCATTATGGCGCTGCGCGCCCGGCGACCCCGCCCTTTGGCCTGCATGATCTGCTCTGGATCGGTGCGGCGCTTGCGCTTGCGGCGGCGCTGGTCTGGCTGGATCGCGCGACATGAGTGCAGCGCTGGACACAAGCGGCCTGTCAGTCGGCTGGCCCGGTCATGCGCCGGTTCTGACCGGGCTGGACCTGCGCCTTGCGCCGGGCGAACGGATCGGGCTGGTGGGGCCGAACGGGGCCGGGAAATCGACGCTCTTTGCCACGCTTGCCGGGCTGATCCCGCCGCTGGCAGGCCAGATTTCGGTCATGGGCGACCCGCTACCGCCCGCCACCATCTCGGCCCGGATCGGCGTGCTGCTGCAACACTCCGAGGATCAGCTTTTCTGCCCCACACTGGCCGAAGATGTGCGCTTCGGCCCGCAAAATCAGGGCCTGCGCGGCGACGCGCTGGACGCGCGCGTGACCTGCGCATTGGCGCAATGCGACCTGAGCCATCTGGCCGACCGCCCCGTGCACCACCTGTCGGGCGGCGAGAAGCGGCGCGCGGCGATTGCGGGGCTGCTGGCGATGCAGCCCGAGATCCTGCTTCTGGACGAACCCTCTGCCGCGCTGGATCTGCGCAGCCGCCGTGCGCTGATGGGGCTGCTGGCCCGGATGCCGCAGGCGATGGTGATTGCCAGCCATGATCTGGACATGCTGCTGGACCTGTGTCCGCGCATCCTGCTGGTGGATGCAGGGCGCGTGCAGGCGGACGGCCCTGCGCAAGACGTGCTGTCGGATGCGGCCTTGATGCAGCGCCATGGGCAGGAGGTCCCGGCCTCGCTGCGCGCAACGGGTCCGGTCAGCCCTGTGGCAATCGGACAGCGGGGCTGAGCGTCGGAGCCTGACACCAGCGGGCGATGGAGCCGGGTATCTGTTGATGCGTGGTGCGCCGGGGGAGCTATGCCCACACCCAATCGTCTAGGCGATGCATGACAGGCAGCAGTCGATATCGCTACCGCTACCGCTTCTTGCGCCGCTTCACCCCGCCGCGCTGGCCGGGCTTGCCTGCGGTCGAGCGTGGTTTGACCGCGTGATCCACGGCTTCTTCCACAACCGATTGCCGCGCCAGCGGGTCATCCGCGATGGCCAGTTCCACCGCTTCCAGCCGCTTGATCTCATCGCGCAGGCGGGCGGCTTCCTCGAATTCCAGGTTCTCGGCGGCCTTGCGCATATCGGTCCGCAACCCTTCGAGATGGGCCTGCAGGTTCGCGCCGGGTTTCACTTTTTCAACCTGCGCGGTGACGCGGGCCATGTCAGTGTCGCCCTGATACAGCCCCGCTAGCACATCTTCGACATTCTTGCGCACAGTCGCGGGGGTGATGTTGTGTTCCACGTTATAGGCGATCTGCTTTTCGCGACGGCGATCCGTCTCGGCCATGGCGCGTTCCATGCTGCCGGTCACGCGGTCGGCATACATGATGACGCGGCCATCGGCATTGCGCGCGGCCCGCCCGATGGTCTGGATCAGCGAGGTCTCGGAGCGCAGGAACCCTTCCTTATCCGCATCCAGAATCGCCACCAGCCCGCATTCGGGAATATCCAGCCCCTCGCGCAGCAGGTTGATGCCGATCAGCACATCAAACGCCCCAAGCCGCAAGTCGCGCAGGATTTCGATGCGTTCGATCGTGTCGATATCGGAATGCATGTAGCGCACGCGGATGCCCTGTTCATGCATGTATTCGGTCAGATCCTCGGCCATGCGCTTGGTCAGAACCGTGCACAGCACGCGCATGTCGCGGGCGGCGACCTTGCGCACCTCATCGAGCAGATCATCCACCTGCATCGCGACAGGCCGGATCTCGACCTGCGGGTCAATCAGGCCCGTGGGGCGGATCACCTGTTCAGTGAACACACCGCCGGTCTGTTCCAACTCCCACGCGGCAGGGGTGGCGGATACAAAGACCGATTGCGGGCGCATGGCGTCCCATTCCTCGAACTTCAGGGGGCGGTTATCCATGCAGGACGGCAGGCGGAACCCGTGTTCGGCCAGCGTGAACTTGCGCCGGTAGTCGCCGCGATACATGCCGCCGATCTGCGGCACCGAGACATGGCTTTCATCAGCAAAGACAATGGCATTGTCGGGGATGAATTCGAACAGGGTGGGGGGTGGCTCGCCCGGCGCGCGGCCCGTCAGATAGCGCGAATAATTCTCGATCCCGTTGCACACGCCGGTCGCTTCCAGCATTTCCAGATCGAACTTGGTGCGCTGTTCCAGCCGTTGCGCTTCCAGCAGCTTGCCTTCGGCCACAAGCTGATCCAGCCTTTGCTGAAGCTCGTGCTTGATGCCCTTGACCGCCTGCTGCATCGTCGGGCGCGGGGTGACATAGTGGCTGTTGGCATAGACGCGGATCTGTTCAAAACTGTCAGTTTTGCCACCTGTCAGCGGGTCAAATTCGGTGATCGCTTCCAGTTCCTCACCAAAAAACGACAATTTCCAGGCCCGGTCCTCCAGATGCGCGGGCCACAGCTCGACCACATCGCCGCGCACGCGGAATGACCCGCGTTGAAAGGCCGCGTCATTGCGGCGGTATTGCTGGGCCACCAGATCGGCCAGAACCTGCCGCTGGTTGTAGCTTTCGCCCAGCTTGAAATCCTGCGTCATCGCGGAATACGTCTCGACCGAGCCGATGCCGTAGATGCAACTGACCGAGGCCACGATGATCACGTCATCGCGTTCCAGAAGCGCCCTTGTGGCCGAGTGGCGCATCCGGTCGATCTGTTCGTTGATCTGGCTTTCCTTCTCGATATAGGTGTCAGAGCGCGGCACATAGGCTTCGGGCTGGTAATAATCGTAGTAGCTGACGAAATACTCGACCGAGTTGTCGGGGAAAAACCCCTTGAACTCGCCATATAGCTGCGCGGCCAGCGTCTTGTTGGGCGCAAGGATGATTGCGGGGCGCTGGGTTTCCTCGATCACCTTGGCCATGGTGTAGGTCTTGCCGGTGCCGGTTGCGCCCAGCAGCACCTGATCGCGCTCGCCCGTGCGCACCCCCTCGGCCAGTTCGGCAATTGCCGTGGGCTGGTCGCCTGCGGGCTGAAAGGGGCTGGCCATGCGAAAGCGCCTGCCGCCTTCCAGTTTGGGGCGGGTCAGAACGTCGGGGCGTTCGGCAGGCAGGTTCATGTTGTTATGCGGCATGGGGGTCCCCTGGTATCTGGGGGATACTTGGCATTTCGCGCGCCCGGATCAACCCGCAAAGCAGCATGACACTTGAATGCCCGACCGATATCCTGACAGTTTACAGCATGAAGCGACTGACCCCGCATATCCAGCTTGCAACGATCCTCGTGTTGCTGACGCTTGCCCTGTGGCAGAGCGCGGATTTCCAGCAGATCGCGGCCGGGGTCGCGCTGTTCCTGTTGGGCATGACAATGCTGGAAGACGGGTTCAAGACCATGGGCGGCGGGCTGCTGGAGCGGCTACTGGCGCGCAGCACCGGCAGCCTGCCACGCGCGATGGGGTTCGGCATCGCGGCCACCACGATCACGCAATCCAGCTCGCTCGTGTCGGTGATCGCGATTTCCTTTCTCAGCGCCGGGCTGATCACGCTGCAGGCCGGTATCGGGATCATCTTCGGGGCCAATCTGGGCACGACAACCGGGGCCTGGCTGATGGCGGGGGTCGGGCTGCGGGTCGATATCGCGGGCTATGCCATGCCGCTCTTGGCGCTGGGGGCCGTGCTGATGTTCCAGCGCGGTGCCGGGCTGCGCGGGGCAGGGCGCGTGTTGGTGGGGATCGGGCTGGTCTTTCTGGGGATCGCCTTCATCAAGGATGGGTTCGACGCGATCAGCGCGCGGTTTGACCTGACAGCGCTGGCACTGACCGGGGTGCTGGGGTTGCTGGTCTATACGCTGATTGGCGCGACCGCGACTGTGGTGATGCAGTCCAGCCATGCCACGATGCTTCTGGTCATCACGGCGCTTGCCTCGGGCCAGATCAGTTATGAAAACGCGCTGGCAGTGGCCATCGGGGCCAATATGGGCACGACGGTCACGGCGCTGATCGGGGCGTCGCAGGCGAATTATCAGGGCAAGCGGCTGGCGCTGGGGCATCTGATCTTCAACGGGCTGACAGCGATTGCCGCGCTCGCTCTGATCGTGCCGCTGCGCGTGCTGGTGGATCTGATCAGCGATCTGGCCGGGATCGGCGCGCAGGATTTCGCATTGCGGCTGGCCGTGTTTCATACGTTGTTCAACCTGTTGGGGCTGGGGCTGATGGTGCCACAGATGCCGCGCCTGCTGCGCTTTCTGGAACGGCGGATTGCCACGCCCTCGCCTGCGGTCAGCCGTCCGCGCCATATTCAGGCCGATCTGGGTGATTTCCCCGCGACCTTGCTGCAGGCGCTGCGGGCCGAGTTGCGCCATCTCTATGAAAACGGGGCCGCGCTATGCGCCGAGGCGATCAACCTGCGGCTGGCCGATCTGGTGCAGTCACGGGACCTGCCCCTGACGGTCGCGCGCAATCGCGAGGCGATCGGGCTGGATCTGGACAGGCGCTACAATGACAAGGTCAAGGCGCTGCATGCCGCGATCATCGATTTTGCAGCATCCAAGGCCAGCCTGCCCCTGCCAGAGCCCGCAGTGCGCCGATTGCAGGAATTGCGCGATGGTGCGAATGCCGTGGTGCGCGCGGTCAAGGCGATCAAGCATCTGCAGCGCAACACGCGGCGGTTTACCGAACGCGACCATGGCGCGGTCAGCACGTTGTATGACAGGCTGCGCACCGAGATTGCCAGCATCCTGGTCGCGATAGAGACGCTGGAGGCCACGGATCCTGCGCAGCGGTCATCCCTGTGGATCGCAGAGGAACGTCGCGCCCTGCGCAAGGGCGCGGAGGAGGTAAGCGCAAGTCTGGAATCGCTGCTGCGCGCGCGCCGGATTTCGGCGGCTGATGCGACATCTTTCCTCAATGACGCGCATAACGCGCAGGAAGCGATGAATGCGCTTCTGGATGCGGCCGAGGTGCTGTATCGTGACCCTGATGATATCCTGGCAGAGATCGAGCGCCTGCTGACCCCCGAGGACGAGTCGGACGAGCAGCAAGCGCCCTGACACCGGGCGCGGAGGGATCGCAATGGCCTATGGCAAATTCCGCGAAGCGCTGGACCGCCACCGCAAGCGGCTGAACAAGGGCAAGGGGCACAAGATCAAGCCAGCCGATCTGGACAAGATGATCGCCAAGCTGGAACAGCGCCGGCAGGTTCTGCTGGCAGAGGCGCAGGCCAAACCGCACAAGGCCGAGCGGATCACCCACAAACAGGCGGCTCTGGATGAGATTCTGGCCAATGCCCGCAGCCTGCGCGCCCGGCTGGAGCCTGCGGGCGGCAACCCCGACAGCGGGGCTTGATCCGGCGGGGCCAAGCTGCCACGACTGCCGCAGGCGACATATAGGTTTCGAATGAACGAACCGACACAGACGACCGCGCTGGAGCGGTCAATCGCGATCCTGGCCGATCTGGTCAGCTTTCCGTCGGTGTCCGCCGATGGCAATCTGGCTATTACCGACTATCTGGCGCGGGCGCTGGAAGGGGCAGGCGCGCGGTTCTGGATCGAGCATGATGCGACCGGAACCAAGGCCAATCTGTTCGCCACCATCGGGCCGGACCGCGATGGCGGAGTAATCCTGTCCGGCCATACCGATGTCGTTCCCGTGGTCGATCAGGCGTGGCGCAGCGATCCCTTTACCCTGCGCCAAGAGGACGGGCGGCTTTACGGCCGGGGTAGTTGCGACATGAAGGGCTTTGTCGCGGCCTGCGTTACGATCGCGCCGCTATTCGCCCGCGCTGATCTGCAGGTGCCAGTGCATTTTGCCTTTACCTATGATGAGGAACTCGGCTGTTTTGGCGCGCAGGCGCTTGTGGCCAGCTTGCAGGAACGCGGCATCCGCCCTGCGGCGGCAATCATCGGCGAACCGACATCCATGCAGCCGGTGGACGGGCACAAGGGTTGTTTCGAATACACGACCTGGGTGGCGGGGCTGGAAGGGCACGGATCGGCCCCTGATCGCGGTGTGAATGCTGTGGAACATGCCGCCCGGATCGTGCTGGAACTGGTGCGGCTGCGCGAAGAGCTGAAAGCCCGTGCGCCTGATGATTGCCCGTTCGACCCGCCCCATACCACAATCAATACGGGCGTGCTGACCGGCGGGCAGGTGCATAACATCATCCCCGGCACAGCGCGCATTGACTGGGAAATGCGCCCGGTTCAGCCGTCGGATGCCACGCATGTCAAGGCAGCACTGGCGCGTCTGATCGAGGGCGAATTACTGCCCCGGATGCGGCAGACCCATCCGGCTGCCGATATCCGCACCGATGTCGTGGCCGAAGTGGCCGGGCTGGACCGGCGCGCGCAAAACCCTGCGCGCGATCTGGTCATGGCGCTGACCGGGGCGAATGAGCCGCGTCTGGTCCCCTTCGGCACCGAGGCCGGGCTGTTCCAGTCCATCGGCATCCCGTCAGTCATCTGCGGGCCGGGCGATATTGCACAGGCGCACAAGCCGGATGAATTCGTCACGCGCGATCAGATGGCGCAATGCCTGGACATGCTGTCACGTCTGGCAGAGCGGCTGTCGCAGCGGGGCGTCTGACGCAGTCAGAGCTCCTCTGCCTGCAGGCGCCGCCCCAGCGCCTGCCCGACACTGCGCGAGATATCGGTGAAGACCGCGTCAAAGGCCTGAAACATCGCCTGATTGAACCGGTCGGCCAATGGGGTCTGCGCATAGTCGATCAGTTCCCGGAACTCATCATCATCCAGCGGCTGATAGGCCATCAGGAAAAACGCCTCTATCCAGTCCTCGGTCTCGGCGCGGATCTCACCCTCCTGCGCCCAGACGATCTGCAGCAGCTCCTCGGCTGACAGCCCGTCCACGGCCCCCTCGGCATGCAGGCCGCGATAATAGGCATAGCTGGTGTTCAGCCCCAGCGACACGTTCAGATCCACCAGATCATTCGCATCGATCCGTTCGCGCACCATCGCCAGCCGCTGGCCCTGTGCCGAATCCGAAGGCGCTTCGCGCGCATCCACGAGCGCCAGGCGCGCGGTCTCATCGACCTCATCCTCCAGCATGGCGGTGCGCGCGGAAATCTCCAGCCGCAGCACCCGCTGGCCGAGCGTCGATTGCGCGAACTCCAGTGCATCGGCGCGCAGGTCGGGGCGGTCCTGCAACTCCTCCTGCAGCACGCTTACAAACGCGTCCTCGATCCGGGTCGGGGTATAGATCTCCTCGACCTCTTGGACGAATTGCGCGCGTATCCCGCCACTCAGCGGGGCGGCATCCTCGGCCAGTACCGCGCGCCGCCCCTCGGTCGCCATGACCTCGAACAATTCGGGCAGCAGATAGGCGTCGGACAACTCATCAGCATCGGCAGGGCGGAGGGGCGTGAGTGCAAGGCCGAACAGCAGGGCAGCGGCAAACAAGGGGCGGATCGGGGTATGGAGCATAGGCGGGTCTTTCCGAGCAAGGTCAGGCTACCATAGGGACTATGAGGCGCGGCGACCAAACACTTTCCTGCGGGGTGGGCTGGCGGAGTACCAACTGACCGGAAATCGCGTCTTTTCGGCTTGCACCCTGACCCTGTTGCGATTATCTCCGCCCCGTCGGAGAGGTGCCGGAGTGGTCGAACGGGGCGGTCTCGAAAACCGTTGACCCTTCACGGGGTCCCAGGGTTCGAATCCCTGTCTCTCCGCCACTTGAATTTTCAGCAAAATATATTTTTGCGATACTATTCAAAGACTTAAACAGAAGCGTGCAGCTTGGCGGATCGCCACGACCTTGAATTGCTACCCATTTCGCTACACATTCTGCTACACAAGCCATGCTTGAGGGAGCGGGATGTCCATTCACAAACGCGGGGAAATCTGGGCGCTGAAGCGACGGGTTCCGGCCCGGTACGCAAGCGTCGAGAAGCGACCAGTTGTCTGGGTCAGCCTCAAGACCGACTCGGAAACCACGGCGCGGCACAAGGCTGATCAGGTCTGGCAGGGGCTGGTAGCGTCTTGGGAAGCGCGGCTGGC
>PWWF01000345.1 GCA_003561595.1 Paracoccaceae bacterium
GGTTGGTGACCAACACATCTCCGGGCACGGGACTGATGCGCCCGGTCTCGACGCGGGTATGTGACATGGACATGGCGTGCGCGGGATCGTCTGCGCACAAGGCCCAGGTATCCACAACCTGTGTGCCTGATGTGTTGATGATCGTGATGCAGGCTCCAGCCTGAAGCTCGATAGCCTGCCCATGCGCCGCCGGGACTTCGATATGCTCGTGCTGTGTCATGCCTGTTCTCCGTGATCAACGTTTTGCACCCACCAGGGCTGGTTGCAGATATGTCCCAAAAATTCGGTCACGATCAGCGCCCCCAGATACGAGGTGGCACCAGTGCCGATATCCAGCGGGGGGTTTACTTCGACAAAGTCGAACCCGCGAATGCGGTGGCGCTTTGCGATTTCGCGCAGGCTTTCCATCAGGTCACGAAAGCCCATCCCGTCCGGCTCGCCCGATACGCATCCGGGCACGATGGACAGATCCAGAGCATCCACATCTATCGTGACATAGACGTCAGATCCTTCGGGCAGCAAATCTGCGATGCCGCGTGGACCCAGCCTGCGGGTTTCGGTCATTCCGATAACACGATGGCCCGCCGCGCGCATTTCCTCGACATGGCGACGGGTTGTGCGCAGGCCGCGAATACCGATCTGGGTCATGGACAGACAGGTGGGCATGGCGCCGATATGTCTGAAGGCATGGCTGTTGGTGCGGTCCAGATCGGCATCGATTTCGGCATAATCCTGATGGGCGTCGAACTGAATCACATGCATCTGTGTGTCGAACGCCTGAAAAACCGGATAGGTGATCGCATGGTCGCCCCCCAGGATGACCGGAAACAGCCCGCCATCCAGCATCTCACGCACACGGGCTGTGATGATCTCGAATGTGCGTTCGGGTTTGGCTGGGCGCACATCGACATCGCCGACATCGATGATCAGCCCCTCGGCCAGTTCGCGCCCCAGAAAGCTTTCGCCTGTATCGGGGTCATATAGCGGCTCATCCACCGGGATGCGTAGCGAATGCTCGCGAATGCCACGCGGGCCGAACCGGCTGCCAGGCAGAAAGGGCGAACCCTCGTCAAAAGGTATTCCCAATACGCCGATCCTGGCTGAGCCATAGTCGGCCGGGTCGGGTGCGATGCGGGAGCGCAGAAAACTGGGTATCCCGACATATCCTCTGTTGATACTTTTCATCTCTCATCCTCCGTTTCCGCGGCAGCTTGCATGAATTTCGGGTGGAACGCCGTGACCTTGTCGAAGAAATCGCGCACGCGGTTGTCTCGGGTCTGGGTGATGACCTGACGCGGCGGCCCGTCTGCCAGAATGCGCCCCTTGTCCATGAAAAGTAACCGGTCGGCGACATCGCGGGCGAAGGCCAGTTCATGCGTGACGACCAGCATTGTCATGCCCGATTGCGCAAATTCCTTGAGAAGACGCAGCACTTCACCCACCAGTTCAGGGTCCAGTGCCGAGGTCGGTTCGTCAAAAAGCAGGATCTCCGGGTCCATGGCCATAGCGCGCGCAATGGCCACGCGCTGTTGCTGACCACCCGAGATCTGCCCTGGAAAGGCATCTGCAATCTCGGATATGCGGAGCCTTTCGAGCAAGCTGCGCGCGCGGCTCTCGGCATCAGCATACGATCGGCCCAGTGCGACCCGCTGGGCAATGCACAGATTGTCCAGCACACTCATATGCGGCCACAGGTTCAGTGCCTGAAACACCATGCCGATCTTGCGGCGCACCCGGTCGATATCGCGTCGCGACCTGCGGCGGATTGTGCCATTCGACTGGCGCTCGCGCCCCAGCCACTCGCCGCCCACCTCGATGAACCCGTCATCGGGCGGGTCAAGATATGTCAGGCAGCGCAAAAGCGTGGATTTCCCGCAGCCGGAAGGGCCGACTAGGCTGACCACCTGCCCATAGGGTATGTCGAGATAGACCTCGTCCAGCGCCTTCAACTCACCGAAACGCCGGATAACGCCGATCGTGCGCAGGGCAAACTTCGTCATGTCCCCGTCTTTCCGTCGATGCGCAGATAGCGCGCCGCGATAGGGCTCATGCGGC
The DNA here is from genome assembly GCA_003561595.1 of Paracoccaceae bacterium. Taxonomy (GTDB): domain Bacteria; phylum Pseudomonadota; class Alphaproteobacteria; order Rhodobacterales; family Rhodobacteraceae; genus Roseinatronobacter. Next base: position 2,056 of record PWWF01000345.1, read on the forward strand.
TGGAGCGACCGATCGACGCGCCGAAGCGTCGGTCATACGCCTGTGCCAGCATGTGAAACAGCATCGTGATCGCCCAGTAGGTCAGCGCCACCGTGATGAAGACCTCGAACGGAGCAAAGGTATTTCCCTGCACGATGAGGCCCTGATACGTGAGTTCGGAGACCGTGATGGCAGACAGAACCGAGCTTTCCTTGATCATGGTCATCGTGCAATTCACGATCGGTGGAATGCTGGGCGAGATGATCTGCGGCACGATCACATGGCGCGCAGCGGCAAATGGTGACATGCCAATGGCACGCGCCGATTCCCATTGACCCTTTGGTAGGGCTTCAACCGCGCCACGAATGATCTCGACATAATACGCACCTGCGAAAAGCGTGAGCGCAACAGTTCCCGTGACGATGGCCGGGGTGCGCAAGCCGAACGCCGGCAGGCCGAAATGCACCAGAAATACGATGACGATAAAGGGAATGCCCCGCATCAGCGCCAGATACACAGTGATGATCGCGCGCACAGGCCCGATATTGAGCAAGCTGAGTGTCGCGCAAACGGCGCCGATCAGCATCCCGCCCACAAAAGCGATGGCGGCCAGTCGCAGCGTCAGGAACGCCCCTTCCACAAAAAGCGGCCAGTAGTCGGTGATGACGGTCGGGTCGAGGTTCATTGCAATCACCGACGCTCGCTTGCGAAA
>PWWF01000260.1 GCA_003561595.1 Paracoccaceae bacterium
CCACCGGGATGGCCGCATTCGGAATGGCATGACGTAACAGCCTGCGCCGTGGCGGCACGCCGCGCACGGTAAGGGCGGTCATGAAGGGCTTGTTCAGGGTTTCCAACAGTGATGAGCGGGTGAAACGCGCAAAGGACCCCATTGCTGCCAGCCCCAGCGTGGCGGCCGGTGCCAGCAATTGCCCGAAGCTCAGCGTCGCCCCCGAGCCGCCAAAAAACACACCGAAGAACAGCGCCCCGCTCAGCACCACCAGCAGACCGAAAAAGAAGTTGGGCATCGCGAAGGCAAATACCGAAAAGCCCATGACGAACCGGTCGATGATCGAATTATGCCGCAGCGCTGCAATGAGTCCCAGTGCCACCCCCAGCCCCAAGGCGATGCCAAGCGCTGTCAGGCCCAGCAACAACGTCGCGGGCAGCCGCTCGAAAAACAGCGATTGCGCACTGCGCCCGGTATGGATGGAATACCCGAAATCGCCCTGAAACATGCCGCCGATATAGCGCAGATACTGTGTCAGCAGCGGCTGATCGAGCCCCAGCCGCTGGCGGTATTCCTCGACCACGGCGGGCGGGGCGTCTGGCGGGGCCAGCGCCAATGCCGGATCGCCTGACAACCGGATGAAGAAAAAGACCAGTGAGACAGCAATCAGAAGCGTGATCACCGCGCGCAGGATCTTCAACGTCACGATCCGTGCCATCAGCTCTCTCCTGATGCGGCAGACAACGTGCCGGTGCGGCCAGCCTTATCCGGGACCGCGTCCAGCAAGGCGCGTGTATATGGGTCGCGCGGCGCGTCGAATATCCGGTCCATCGGGCCTTGCTCTACTACGCGACCATCGCGCATGACGGTGATGTCGTCGCAGATCGCACTGGCAACGCGCAGATCGTGGGTGACAAACAGCATTGCGAAGCCAAGCCGCTCCTGCAACTCACGGAACAAGGCGAGGATCTGCGCCTGAATCGAGACATCCAGCGCCGACACGGCTTCATCGGCGATCAGAATCTCTGGCTCTGTTGCCAATGCGCGGGCGATGCAGATGCGCTGGCGCTGCCCGCCAGAGAACTCATGCGGGAAGCGGGTGTAGGACTGCGCGCTCAGCCCGACTCGTTCCAGCAGGGTCTGAGCCCGGACGCGGGCCTGATCGGAGCTGGCGCCATGGATACGCGCGGCCTCGGCCACGGCATCACCGATGCGTTGGCGCGGATTCAGCGCCGTATAGGGGTCTTGCAGCACGATTTGCAGGCGCTGGCGGATCGCGCGCGGCAAGCCGGTGCCCCAGTCTTTGGTGTCCTGGCCCATGATGCGTATCTGTCCGGACTTGCGTTGCTCAAGATGCAACAGGCATCGCACGAGAGAGGATTTGCCTGACCCACTCTCGCCGACGATGCCATGCGTCTCGCCCCGTCGCAGGGTCAGTGAGACATCCTGCACGGCCGCAACCTCGGTCCGGCGAAACAGCCCTGTCGTGCCGCGATAGGTCAGGGTGACGCCCTCAGCCTCCAGCACCGGATCTGGGCGCGGGCTCGGGGCCGGGCGGGCTGCTCGCCTGCGCGGCAGGGCCGCCACGAGTTTGCGTGTATAGGGATGCGCGGGCGCTGACAGGACCCGTTCGACCGGCCCTTCCTCGACCGCGATGCCCTGTTCCATCACGACGACATGATCGGCGATATCCGCAACCACACCCAGATCATGGGTGATAAACAACAGCCCCGACCCGCGTGCGGTCTGCAAGTCACGCAACAAGCGCAGAATCTCGGCCTGGGTGGTCACGTCCAGTGCCGTCGTCGGCTCGTCCGCAATCAGCAGCATGGGATCGAAGGCCAGCGCCATCGCGATCACCACGCGTTGTGCCTGCCCGCCCGATACCTCATGCGGATAGGCACGGTGGATGCGTACGGGTTCGGGCAGCTTCACGGCGTCGAGCAATTCCAGCGCCCGCGCCCGCCGGGCGCGGCGCCCACGCAACCCGTGCACCATCAGCACTTCCTCAAGCTGGTCACCGATGCGCATGATAGGGTCCAGGCTGGCTGTCGGCTCCTGAAAGATGGTGCCGATCTCGCGACCGCGCTGCCGTGTCTCAAGGGGCGCACCGCGAAAGGCGATGCTGCCCGAGGTCTGACGCAATGCCGGTGGCAGCACCCCCAGCACCGCTTGTCCTGTCACCGACTTTCCCGATCCGCTTTCGCCCACCAGGCACAGACACTGGCCCGGCGCGATGCGCAACGACAGATTGCGCACCGCGTGGACCCGGTCGCTCCCGGAGGGCAGGCTGATCGATACATCGCTCAGCCGCAGGATCGGGGTGTCTGACATGGACCGCTCAGTCGTTCAGGGTCACGTAGCGGTCGTCAAAGACAGTGACCTGCGTGCTGCCCGGATCAAAGCTGATCCCGTCGCGCATGGCGAAGCTTTGGACATTGCGCCACAGATAAAGCGCGGGCGTCACATCTTCCCAGGCGGCGAGCAGCTCGCGATAGGCGGCGTAACGGTCGTCAAATTCCTGTGCGCGGGCAAAGCGCTGCCCGGCCTCAAGGAACTCGTCTGTCGGCACCCATGTGCGGTGGCTGGCTTCAACCCGGTTCGACCCCGGCCCCCAGTCCAGCCACAGCGGGCGATACGGATCGCCCGTGAATTCTGACGACATCGACATGTTCAGCAGATGGAACGGACGCTCATAGGCCAGGGCGAAATTGTCCATGATGCGGATTTCGACATCAATGCCCATCTCAGCCCATTCCTC
>PWWF01000313.1 GCA_003561595.1 Paracoccaceae bacterium
GGACATGGCCGTTATCCTCGGGCTGGGGCTGGTATTCTTCGCGCTGATCGAGACCGAGCGCCAGTTGCGACTGGCGCTCACCCGGACCGAGGGGTAGGGGCCGCCTGCCCGGCGCCTATGCCCCCGCGCTTATGTCGGCCCCCTGCCCCCAGACATCCTCGAAGATCAGATCATCCAGCGGCAAACGCGCAGCCCAGCCCTTTTTCTCCAGTTCCGGCGCGTCATAGAGCGCATCGACATGGCCCAGACACAGCCAGGCCACCGGCACCACATTTTGGGGCAATTGCAGGATCTCGCGCAGATCGCCCTCGCGGAAGATACTGACCCAGCCCACACCGATACCCTCGGCGCGGGCGGCAAGCCACAGGTTCTGCACCGCGCAGACTGTGGAATACAGGTCCATCTCGGGGGCGTGGGTGCGGCCAAGAACCACCTCGCCGCCCCGGCTGCGGTCACAGGTGATGCACAGATTGACCGGCGCCTGCAGAATCCCTTCCAGCTTCAGCGACGAATAAAGCGGCTTGCGCGCGCCATCAAACATCGCGGCGGCCTCGGCATTGGCGGCTGAAAACGCCGCCTGAACCCGCTGCTTCACCCCATCGCTGCGCACCAGCACGAAATTCCACGGCTGCATGAACCCGACCGACGGGGCATGATGCGCCGCCCTCAGCAACCGGTGCAGCACGGCATCGGCAATCGGACGGGGCGTGAATTGCGACCTGACATCGCGGCGTGTGAAAATGGCGCGATAGACAGCCGCGCGCTCTGCTCTGGAAAACGCACCGGCTGCGACCGGTGCAGCATTGTCGGACATCGAATCCTCCTGTCCTGAAACGAGCATCCCGCCGGCCTTCGGGCTGCCCTGTTGTGTCTGGCCGGTCTTCTGACTTGGCGTCATCCGGGGGCGTGCGCCTTCCCGACCCTGCGGCCAGTGGCTTTTGCACGTCCCGTCCACCTTACAGCGCTGGGCACGTCGCGGAATTCCACCGCGTTCCCGATTCTCCGGCCGCATGTCACGACCGGCACCAGACCGCGCCAGTCTATCCGCGCCCCGGCACGGTCACAATGCGCAAGACCACGCCCGAGGCCGCACTGCCAAGTCAGAGTCCCGCCCTCTGAACATGATGGAGTGAGTCATTTTCGGAGTCAGGGAATGGATGCCACTCAACTTGAAGAAATCACTGCAAGATTTCCCGCGACATCGCGCTGGACCGCTTTGCCGCACGCGCAGAATGCAACATCGCAAACAGCTCAAATCCCTTCCGCTGCAGCGCCCTGATCCGCCATGGCGGCCCCACGCGAAACCACCGCTTCGGCATATCGACCCGTTCCACGGCGACGGCAAGAACCCACCGACGCGTCACGGCCTCGGGAACTGAATGCATCAGCGTTCGTTCTGAACAAGATCGCTTACGCATAGGAGAGACCGAGATGCCCGAACCCAGCGACATTCTGAAATCGCTTCATACCTCGATCACCGATATGGCCAACAGCTACCACCGCGCGTCGGAACTGGCCAATCTGGATGCCATCGGCGCGTTCTGCACCGAATTGAAGCAGGCGCATATGGAAAACGCCCATGCCGTTGCTGGCGCGCTGGTCAAACGCGGCGAGAGCCCGGAAAGCGACGGCTCGTTCAAGGGGCTGCTTGATCGGGTGTCGCTCAATGTCAGGTTTGCTGTCACGGCGGATGAGAAAAGCGTCCTGCCCGCCCTGCGCGATGCCGAGAAAAGCCTGCTGCAGCAATATGATGATGCGCTCAGCGAGATGGAGATCGCAGGCAACAAGTTCACCCCGGCAGAGACCGAGCTTGTGCGCTCGCAGCGCAAATCCGTGGTCGATATGACCGCACGGATCGACGACATCACGCGCGAACGCATGGCCTGAGCATCCAGCCCGGCCCGCCACAGCCAGATCTGAACGGAACACGACCGCATGCACATCGCCCTGACCGGTGACGAAAAACCGGGCCAGCGACGGCAGAGTACCTGCTGCTGCTGGCCCGCCGTCAGGGGTGTGCTGATGCTTGAGGGAAAGCTGGCCCGCCCCGGCAAAACCTGGCGGCGGCGGATCACACATACAGAGGGACTGGCGGCCGGACTACTGGCCGCGACTGTCATCATGCTGAACCTGCTGCCCGACAGACGCGAATTGCGCGACCCGGTGACCCCTGTTGTGACCAGCTCGGCGCCGGAATTCGAGCGCACCATTCTGGGGCTTTTCGGGTCCAACGCCGTGCAGGGCAATTCAATCGACATCCTGCGCAACGGGGATGAGATCTTTCCTGCCATGCTCGACGCTATCGCATTCGCCGAAAGCACCATCAATTTCGAAACCTATGTCTACTGGACAGGTGATATCGCCCATGAATTTGCCGCAGCGCTGACCGAGCGCGCGCAGGCCGGGGTGGAGGTGCGCGTGCTGCTGGACTGGGCCGGATCGCTGCCGATGGACACTGGTCTGATCGACAGGATGGAAGATGCGGGCGTGCAGGTGGTGCGCTTCCGCCCTGTGCGCTGGTACACGCTGGACCGCGTGAACAACCGCACGCATCGCAAGTTCCTGATCGTCGATGGTCAGGTGGCCTTTACCGGCGGGGTCGGGATTGCCGATGAATGGCAGGGCACTGCGGCCAACCCCGACGAATGGCGCGACTCGCATTACCGCATCACCGGGCCTGTCGTGGCCGAATTGCAGGGCGGGTTCGTGTCAAACTGGGTCGAGGATACA
>PWWF01000128.1 GCA_003561595.1 Paracoccaceae bacterium
GATGATCCGGGCGATGCCGAGCGCGGCCTCTATCGGGTCACGGTGCGCGCCGGGGACGGCACCTTGCGCGAGGTCGCGCCGCAGGCGCTTGCCGATCTTGGCGACGGCGACAACAACCACCTCCTGTGTCTGGACACCGACGACACGCCGGTCTCGGTGTCGTTTCCGGCGGGCATCCTGACCGATCCCAACGGTGACCTGAACCCCGCGACCGACATGGACCTGACGCGCGTCCCCTGAAACCCTCGCGCCGAACCCTCGCCCTTCGCCCGGGTCGTAGGCCAGCGGCACGAACACCTCCCGTATCCGTCGCTCACTCTCAAAGGCGGCGTCATCAAGATGCTGCTTCCGCAATGCCGAAAGGTCAAGGACTGCTCTCCGCCCTCCACGTCGATTTCACGCCTTCTGCCACGGCCGCACCTTGGGCATTGCCGCTGTCACCTCCACATCCCGCAGCATCCCGCCCGTGATCAGCCCGTCCCGCACCCAGCCCAGCGCCCGCCACCAGTCGTCATAGGCGCGGCGGGCCGCCGCGATCTGGTGGGGATGCGGGGAGAAGGTCACCGGGCAGGCCAGAACCTCGATGGTGCGCCACTTGCCTCGGGTGAGGACGCGCTCGGTGCCGACGACAATGGTGCTGGAGCGTTCGCCATGCTGGTTGCGCTTCACGTCGACCGGCACGCAGCGCGGCACTGCCCCCGGCATCCAGTCGGGCGTGAGCCCGGCACGCGCCAGTTCCGCCACCCGGATCGCCATGCGCTTGCCACCGAGGCTGTCGGGAATCCCGGCCACCGAGGCGGCGATCACCTCGGCATCCTCGTGGGTGTAGCCGCCGATCTTGTGCTGGCCGCCGTCGATCTTGCAGCCCAGCGCGGCGCGCTGAAGCAGGACGTACTCGAGGCCGAAGCCGAAGCCTTCCTCGGTGACGTCCTGGGACAGGGGAAGCTCCAGTTGGGCCTTCTCGACCCGGAACGCCCATTCCAGCGCTGCCTGCACGCCCAGCGCGCGCTTGACCTTCGTGCCGCCTGCGCGGGTGATCCGTCCCTGGAAACTCATGGCTTCAACCTTTCAAGGAAATCCATCTGCGCCGGGCGCTGGGCCTGATCTGTGGGCCGCCAGATCCACGGGCCCGAGGCCATGGGCAGCTGCAAGAGAGCGCCACGCATGTGCTGCTGCCAGAGGGTGAACTCCGTTGCCGAGCAGGCGCAGAGCGCGTGCCCGATGGGCCAGCCCATCAGCCATCCGACGAAGAGCGGGTTCAGCCGTCGCCGTGACCGGCCCTTCAGGAGCCGCCGACAAGCGGCGCGCCCATGCGAGGCAATCATCGAAGCCCAGAGCGGGCGCGAGATCGGGGCGTGCGGCAAGGCTTGCGGCCCATCCCGCATGATCACTGGGTCCGGGCGGGTGAAGCCCTGCTCCGCCCGGTAGTGCAGGATGTCCATCCGGGATTTGCCATCGGTGCGGGTGATGCTCGCCTCCGAACTGCCCTTCCAGTTCTGCGCGGCTGGCGTCGGCCATTGCGCGGCCTGCGCGGGCAGGGGTGGCGTCCCGCCCGAGCCATAGCTCTGGCCCGGCCCGCCCTTCGCGCCGTCTGTTGCCTTGGGTGTCGACCAGTTGGTGATGCCCAGCGCCAGCGCCTCGGCCTTCCGGGTGAAGTCGCTGTTCCCGGCCGGGTTGTAGCTGGCCGTGCCGGGATGCAGGCTCATCGGTGTGGGCCAGGATGAAGATCCGCAGCCGCTGGTGCGGCGCACCGACTTCTGCCGCGCTGAACAGACCCGCCGCAGGCGTGTAGCCCAGTCCCCAAAGCTCTCGCAGGACGGTTTCGAGCCCAAGGGTGACATGGCCTGCGACGTTTTCGAGGAAAACCCATACGGGGCGGCATTCACTGACAACGCGGGCGACATCGGGCCAGAGGTGACGGGGGTCAGCCGCACCGCCGCGCTTTCCGGCTGCGCTGAAGGGCTGGCAGGGATATCCGGCAAGCACCGTGTCGAAGGCCCCGCGGAAGGGCCGGGCGTCGAAGCTGCGCAGGTCGGTCCAGATCGGGGCCGGAGCGAAATACCCTGCGCGCTGGGCTGCGAGGAGCACGGCCCTTGGCCAGTCCTCCCATTCGACGAAGCAGCGCGTGTGATATCCGGGCTCGGCGAGCATGAGGCCCATATCCAGGCCTCCGCCGCCTGCGCAGAGGGACAATCCTTGCCGGGGACGTGACACCATGCCATTCATCGCACTCCGCGCTCGCGCAGCCGCTCGACCGTCACGAGGCCGCGTTCCAGCATCGCATCGCGGATGCTGTTGCTGATCATGCTGGACGGCAGGAAGCGGTCGGAATTGACCAGATCGGCATAGAAGGCCGCTTTCTCGTCGGCGCTGGGCATGGGGCCAGGATTGCGGCTCTGACCCCGGCCAGTGCCAGTGCCGCTTGCCGCGAATTTCTTCGCAATCGGCGCGCCGGTGTGCTTCAGGCGCTGTGCTGTCCGCTGCATGGCGCGGTCGAGCGCTTTGGGCCCATCGGGCGGCTCAGGATGGGTGCGCCGCGATTCCTCGGCCACCTCAATGATCGCAGCCTCGTCGAGGCCCAGATCGTCGCGCCAGCGGCGGACATGCTCGCGCGGTGGCCAGCCTTGCCACCAGCCGGGCAGGGCGGTGGGGTCGAGGCCCAGCGCCTTGAGCAGCTCTTCAAAAAAATCATCCGCGATGGCCTCGCGCGCCCGC
>PWWF01000221.1 GCA_003561595.1 Paracoccaceae bacterium
AGGCCCAGCACCAGCGAGTTGATGACCACGCCGCAGCGCCGCCCGCCGGTGAAGCAGTCGAGCCGCCAGATATCGGGCGCGAACAGGCGGTTCAGGAACGGGCCGAGCGCGATCTCGCCATCAGGGCCGACAAAGGCCGCGAGCGCGAGCTTCAGGATCGGAAAGAAAACGAACAGGCTTAGCAACGCCACGATGAAAACGACCGACCCCCCCGCGAACCGGTCGCCCCGGCAGAAGCCGCGCAGCGCAAGACAATGCGCTGTCAGGCCCAGAAAGGCGATGCCTGCGGTGAAAGCGCCCCAGCCGAAGCCCGTTTGCCCCGAGCCTGCGGCCGGAAAGAGAGTGCCGATCCAGCCGACCTGCGGCCCGCGCAGCCCCACAGCGAAACCCTGCGCCACCAGCAGGCCGAACCCGGCCAGCGCAAGGCCAAGGAACAGGCGCCCCGCAGCATCGCGCATCCCCGCCCAGATCAGGACCGGCAGCGCCAGCACCACCGGCCACAGCCAGCCACGCCCATCAAGCGCAAGCCCCAGCGCCGAGGGCAGAAGCGGGGTGGCATCCTGTGGCAGGCTCTGGTGCCAGGGCAGCACCAGTACGGCCAACGCCAGCAGGGCCAGCCAGGCCAGTCTCTCGCGCGCGGCGCGCGAGGCACGCAATTCGTCAGGGGTCATGAATTCGCCTGAATGGGCCGGGCCGCAGATCAGGTCCGCGGCCCGGCAATGCTGGATGGCTTAGCGCTGCGAACCGATCTCGGCATCCCAGCGGGCAAGCAGGTGCTGGCGTACCTCGCTCGACCCGTAGGTGGCGAAATCGTAGTCGATCAGCGTGATCTCATCGAGCGAGGGCGATTCCGGCGGCACCGGCGCGTTGACATTGGACGGCACCTGGAAGCTGTTGGCCTCGGCCCCCAGCGCCTGCGCCTCGGGGCTCAGCGCCCAGTCGTAGAACAGCCGTGCATTGTCAGGGTTCGGGCCGCCTTCGACAAGGCTCATGGAACCGATCTCGTAGCCCGTGCCCTCGCACGGGGCGACCGAGCCGATGGGCGCGCCCTGCACAGCCTGAGCGACCGCGTCATGCAGGAACACGATACCGATCGCCGTCTCGCCCGTTGCGGCGTTGCGGATGGGCGCTGCACCCGATTGCGTGTACTGGCTGATGTTCTGGTCAAGCTCGCCGAGGAACTCGAACGCCTCGTCCTCGCCCATGATCTGCACCAGCGTCGCAAGCAGCGTGTAGGCCGTGCCCGACGAGTTGGGGTTGGCGACCTGGACATCATCGGCAAAGCGCTCTTCCAGCAGGTCCGCCCAGCATGCCGGAGCCGGATCGTCCACCAGATCCCGGTTGTAGCCATATCCCAGCGCGCCGGCATAGATGCCGATGGTGCGGTTGCCCGAGGCTTCGGCCTGCGAGAGCGCCCAGTCCTGCAACTCTTCCATCATGGGCGATTCATAGACGGCGGTCAGCCCTTCCTCGGCAGCCTGCAGATGCGGATCGCCCGTGCCGCCCCACCACACATCGCCGCGCGGCTGATCACGTTCGGCCATAAGCTGGGCAAAGGTCTCACCCGAGGACCGGCGGGTCATCAAGACGTTCACGCCGGTTTCGCGCTGAAAGCTTTCGGCCATCAGACGGCACCATTCTTCCTGCACCGAGCAATAGAGCACCAGCTCGTCTGCGGTTGCCGCAACAGGTGCCGCAATGAACCCCGCGAGTGTCGCGGAGAGTAGAGTTGTCCTGCGCAATGTTCTTCCTCCCAATAGGGTGCGGATATTAAGATTTCCGGGCGCGCCCCGGAATCGACCGCAACCGTTAATGACGGTATATGACAGTTTCGTGAAAGCAATAATTTTCTCCGACAGCGGGCTGGTCCGCACAGGGTGGTCTGTCGCTTCATTCCTTGACATCTTCCCCGCCCTGCAGGACGGGATTGCCAATCACATGGCGTGTGAATCGGCGATGCGCTGTGGTCACCCAGCTATTTCATCGCCAGCGCAGGCGGCGCGCCGCTGGACAGGATCAGGGAATATGTCCGGGCGCAGGATCGCCCGGACTGAAGGGGCCGCCAGCCCCTGCGGGGCTTCCCCACCAATCCAGCAGGTTGGAAGGGGCGTGTAACGGCGTTTTGGGTCAGGTCCTGCCCAGTGCCGGTCGCGCTGCGGCGACGAATGCGGCAACGCGGTCCGCGGCGACCGGGCGCCACCAGACACCGCCTTCTTTCAGGGAAGAGGCGACGATGATCGCATCAACCTGTTCAAGAATGGTCGCAACATTGGCGGGCGTTACCCCGGAGCCGACAAGAACAGGCAGATCTGTCGCATCACGAACCAGCCTGATGTCGTCCATGGCGGCCGAGTCGCCCGTGCGCTGACCCGTGGCAATGACTGCGTCTGCATCGAAAAAAGCCAGATCGCGCGTCAATTCGGTGATGCTGCGATCCGCGACAATAGCGTGACTGCCATGCTTGACATGCGCATCGGCAAAGATGCGGATACCCTCGGCACGCAACATTGCCCGGTAGCGCAGCGCTTCGGCCGCCTGTCCCTCGATGATACCCTCATTGGCGACATATGCATTTGCCCATTGGTTGACGCGAATGAAATCGGCACCCGAGGCCGCGGCGACGGCCAGCGCCGGGATCGCTGCATTTGCAAGAATATTGACGCCCAGAGGCACATCGAATTCGCGCGAAAGTCTGTCGGTGACCACTGCCATGAATGCGGCAGTCTCGGGTCCGATATTCTCTGGTTTCGAGAATGGAATATCGCCATGATTTTCAACGATCAGACCATGAAAGCCGCCAGTGACAAGGCGTTCAGCGTCCTGCAGGCAGGCATCGAGTATCGTATCGCGTGACGCGCCGCGGTAGCGTGGGGCGCCGGGAAAGGCCGGGCAATGGATCATGCCGATCATCGCCTTTGGCTGTCCGAAGATCTCTGTAATCGCATTGGTGGTGTTGGCTGATAATCGGGCCATCCTGGGAGAGGTATCCGCTGTGGTTTTCAACTCGTTGTGGTATGCGCCATAGCAGGCATCCCTGATCTATGCCAGGTCCGGTTCGAGATACAGCCAGAACCGATGAGATCCGGATCAGTCCTGCGCTTCAGCTTGCCTGAGCGCGCGCGGCCTGCGGTGGTGACGCGGCTCTTCGGTATCGCCCGGAACATCAAGCGCTACCGGTCTCTTGTCGGGAAACTCGACCATGATCTTCATGCGTCCACCCATCGCCTGCACATGACTGGCCAGGGTCGAGAGGAGAAGATCGCCCTTGAGCCATTCCGTCTGCAAGCTCGTCACACGATCATCCGAAATGCTCCGCGTCACCGATGCGCGCACAGATCCGTGCGTCTGAGCGCTTCAGGGCCGGATCCAACCGGTCCCATCGGAAGGTTTCGGTCTGCCTGAGATATCTACGCCGCCCCTGTAATCGCGGGGCTGTCCCCCTCTTCCTTCAGCAAACATCGCGATGCCGCCCGGCTATTGCAGCTACGCCATCATCAGAGTCGCCACCCCCCCGTCCTGCGCGATTTTTTGAAGTGACCTTGCGGGAGATCCGTGCGCCACAGGCGCGTTCGTCGGCACTTGACGCAAAATGATATATGATACATGATCTGGATGGGGAGAGGTGTCATGCATCTGGAAAGAGGCGATAGGCGGAAGCTGTCTGATCGTGCGCGCGAAGAAATCCGCGCGGGCATCATTTCCGGTGCATACGACATGGGCGACAAATTGCTTGAAGGGGCGCTGTCCGAAGCACTCGGCATGAGCAAAAGCCCGATCCGTGAGGCGTTGCTGCAGCTTGAAAGCGAGGGGCTGGTCGAAATGTCGCCCGACCGCAGCGCCAGGGTTTTTTCCATGGGGCGTGTCGAGTTCGAAGAACTCGGCGAATTGCGTCAAATACTCGAGCGCGAGGCCTTGAGGCTGGCAATGGCCCGCAATCTTTCGGGATTGATCGAGTCCTTGACATCGGCAGTTTCGGACATGCAGACCGCCATTCGCACCGGCGATGACGCCAATTACAGGATGTGCGATCTCGCCTTTCACAATTCAATTTTTGCGGCATGCGACAATTCCTATCTGCGCAGCAGCTACCAGAGGCTGGCCTTCCGTGTTCAGGCGCTGAGGAATCTGCTGGCCGGAGATGCCGCGCTGAACGCGAATTCCTTCGCCGAACACAAGGCCATACTCGATGCAATCCGCACGGATGAGAGAGACAAGGCGCTGGCTCTGTTGCAGTCCCATATCCGCACGACAACGCATCGATATCTTGCCCGTTTTGCGACCCCGGACAAGGCAACCCAGGTGTCTGCAAGAGTTGCCCTGCCAGAGATCGAACGCTTCTGCACGCAGGCATTGGAACAGATCGGCGCCGACACGGCGACGATAGACGGCATTACCCGCGCGCTGTCACATGCGTCTGGTCTTGGGGTCGATTCACATGGCTATCGTTTGTTGCCACACTACCTCGCAGGGTTGTCGCAAGGGCGTGTGAATGCGCGGCCAGGATTGCGCCTGAGCGCGGGCCGGGGTGGCGCCGCGGTGCTGGACGCGGATCATGCGCATGGCGCTGTAGCCACCTTCGCGGCAGTCGAGCATGCGCTTGCGCGCGCTCGTACACATGGTGTTGGCGCCATCGCGATCCGCAACTCATCCCATTTCGGCGCGGCAGGCGCCTATGCCATGGCTGTGGCCGAGGCAGGGATGTTCGGGCTTGTGGTCTGCAATTCCGACAGCTTCGTGCAATTGCATGGCGGAGCGATGCCCTTTCACGGGACCAACCCGATCGCCGCAGCGGCGCCCAGCGACGGGCCGAAGCCCTGGTTGCTGGACATGGCGACAAGCTCGGTGCCGTTCAACCGGGTGCAGCTTGCCCGCGCAACGGGAACGCCGCTGCCGCCAGAGGTTGCAACCGACGCCGATGGCCGGTTTGTCACCGATGCCGCGCGCTCCGCGATGCTGGCCCCGCTGGGGGGTGCACTTTTCGGCTTCAAAGGGGCCGGGCTTGCCGGTCTCGCCGAGATCCTCTCGACCGCGTTGTCGGATACGCCGCTAAGCGTGGAATTGCTGCCAATGATCAGCGACGATATGACGACGCCGCGCGGGCTGGGCGCCTTTGTGCTGGCAGTTGACCCTGACGCGTTCGCCGGGTCGGACGTATTTCGCCAGGTGGTCACACGATATGTGGACGCAGTGCGCGCGTCGCGCCGGGCCGGGCGCGAGCCCGTCCGCGCGGCAGGCGACCGCGAATGGGCGGAACAGGCGCGTCGTCTCCGGGACGGGATCAAGCTCGACCATGACACGATCCGGATGCTCGCGGAATTCGCGAAAGACCACGGGATCGCCCCCCTGTCCGTTACAGAAGACGCATATGGGGGCAAGAATGCTTGACAAACACCCTGTGCAGCGCGGCCACGCAAGACCCTGTGAGGTACGTGTGCAGACACGCCACACTTGTACCGAGAGGCCGATATGACCCCTTCCATGCCGCGCGTGATACGGCTGCACGAAAGCGACACGGTGGCGATTGCGCTTGATGACATCGCGCGAGACACTGCCTTGCCGGAAATCGGACTGGTCACACAGGCGAAGATTCCCAGTGGTCACAAGATCGCGCTGGCCCCGCATGCCCGCGGCGCACCGGTGCGCCGTTATGGTCAGATGATCGGTGTTGCCACGCAGGACATCCCGCCTGGCGCTCATGTACATAGTCAAAACCTGGGCATGGGTGATCACAAACAGGATCATGCCTTCGGCGCTGACTGCCGGCCCGTGTCACCGGCCCCCGAGCCGCGCAGTTTCGAAGGCTTTCACCGTGCGGACGGCAAGGTGGGCACGCGCAATTATCTGGGCATTCTGACATCCGTGAATTGCTCGGGTTCGGTCGCGCGCTTCATTGCCGAGGCGGCCGAGCGGGAAGGGCTGCTGGAGGCCTTTCCCCATGTTGATGGGATCGTTCCGGTCGTGCATGGCACAGGCTGTGGCATGTCTGCGGATGATGACGGATATCGCGCCCTGTTCCGCACCCTGTCTGGCTATGCGCAGAACCCCAATTTCGGGGGGATCCTGCTGGTCGGGCTGGGATGCGAGGTCTTGCAGATCCCTGACCTGATCGGACAGGGCCGCCTGCGCAAAGACGGGAATTTCCGCTATATGACCATTCAGCAGACGGGCGGCACACGCCGCACGATCGAGCGGGGGCTCGCTGTGCTGCGCGAGATGGCAGAGGCCGCCAATACCGCCCGCCGTCGCCCTGCATCGGCTGCGCATCTGACCGTCGCGTTGCAATGCGGCGGGTCGGACGGGTATTCGGGGATCACTGCGAACCCGGCACTTGGCCATGCCTCGGACCTTCTGGTGAGCCACGGTGGCACGACCATTCTGGCCGAAACACCGGAAATCTACGGGGCCGAGCATCTGCTGACCCGGCGCGCGACCTCGCCCGAGATCGGACAGAAACTTCTGGATCAGATCGCGTGGTGGGAAGATTACACTGCCCGAAATGGCGGACAGATGGATAACAATCCCTCACCTGGCAACAAGCGCGGCGGGCTGACCACGATCCTCGAGAAATCGCTTGGCGCCGTTGCCAAAGGCGGGACCGCCCCCCTGGCAGGTGTCTACGAATATGCGGAACGGATCACCACGCCCGGCTTTTCCTTCATGAACAGTCCCGGGTATGACCCGGCTTCGGTCACGGGACAGATTGCAAGCGGGGCAACGCTGGTCGTCTTCACCACCGGGCGCGGATCTGTTTCGGGCTACAAACCCGTGCCCTGCATCAAGCTGGCGACCAACAGTGCCATGTATGCCCGGATGTCCGAGGATATGGATCTCAATTGCGGCGACATCATATCGGACGGCGTGAGCGTGGCGGAAAAGGGAGAGGAACTGCTCGAGCTGATCCTGAGCGTTGCTTCCGGCACCCCGACATGCAGCGAGAAGCTGGGCTTTGGCGGCGCCGAGTTCGTGCCATGGCAGATCGGCGCGGTGATGTAATGCCGACGCCAAGCGCCTCACCCCTTCAATCAGCGGATCAATTTCATGGCTGACATATTGGATCTCTCCGGCAAGACAGCGCTGGTCACCGCAGCCGGGCAGGGGATTGGCCGCGCCTCGGCAGAAGCCTATGCGCGCGCCGGAGCAAAGGTCTTTGCCACAGACATAAACGAAGAGACGCTCGCCGAATTGGGGCAGATCCCGGACATCACCGCCCTGATGCTCGATGTGCGCGACGCGACAGCAATCCACGCGGTGCTGGACCAGACGGGCCCTCTTGACGTGCTGTTCAATTGCGCAGGCGTGGTCCATGGTGGCAGCGTCCTTGACTGCGCCGAGGATGATTGGGATTTCGCCTTCGATCTCAACTGCAAGGCGATGTACCGGACGATCCGCGCGGCGCTTCCCGGCATGCTCGACAATGGCGGCGGATCGATCATCAACATGTCGTCGGTTGCGTCCAGCCTCAAGGGCGTGCCGAACCGGTTTGTCTATTGTGCGTCCAAGGCGGCAGTGATCGGTCTGACGAAATCCGTCGCTGCAGATTTCGTGACGCGCGGCATTCGCTGCAATGCGATCTGTCCCGGCACGGTGGAAAGCCCGTCCCTGCATGACCGGCTGCGCGCGACAGGTGATTACGCGCAGGCGATACGCGATTTCGTGGCCCGCCAACCAATGGGGCGCTTGGGCGAGGCCGACGAGATCGCGGCACTCGCGCTTTATCTTGCCTCTGATGCAAGCGCTTTTGTCACGGGCCAGACACATGTGATCGATGGTGGCTGGACGCTTTGAGTTGCAACCAGGGAGGATGAGATGAAACTGCTCCGTTACGGCCCACCAGGCCAGGAGAAACCCGGGCTTCTGGATGCAGCGGGCGGAATCCGCGACGTGTCGGCGCATATTCCCGATCTTGCGGGCGATGCGCTGGGACCCGATGCGCTGGCGCAACTGGCGAAGCTGGATCCTGAAACACTGCCCCGGGTTACGGCGGATCGCATCGGCCCCTGTGTGGGCCGCGTCGGCAAGTTCATCTGCATCGGGCTCAATTATTCCGACCACGCGGCCGAAAGCGGCATGGACGTTCCGCCGGAACCGGTGATCTTCGCCAAGGCGACCAGCGCGATCTGCGGCCCCGATGACGATATCGAGATCCCGCGCGGATCCAACGCCACGGATTGGGAGGTCGAGCTGGGTGTCGTGATCGGCACGACCGCGAAATATGTCCCGGAAGCGCAGGCGATGGACCATGTTGCCGGGTTCTGCGTGATCAACGATATCTCGGAGCGTGACTTTCAGAACAAACGGTCGGGCCAATGGACCAAGGGAAAATCCGCCGACACTTTCGGTCCCATCGGCCCCTGGCTGGTGACCCGCGACGCGGTTGCAGACCCGCAAGCCCTGACGATGTATCTGGATGTGAACGGCACGCGCATGCAAGAGGGTACGACCGCGACGATGGTCTATCCGGTCGCGCATCTGGTGTCCTACCTGTCACACTTCATGCGCCTTGAGCCCGGCGACATCATCTCGACCGGGACACCGCCGGGCGTGGGCATGGGGAAGAAACCGGCGCCGATCTATCTCAAACCGGGCGATCGGATGGAATTGGGCATTGCAGGGCTTGGCGTGCAGCGGCAGCGCTGTGTGCAGGGGTAGGCGATATGCTCACATGGCGGGTGAACACATTTTTTCGGGGAATGATCCTGTTCGGAGCGGGTCCTCGATCCGGGGGGCGTTCACCCGCGAAATCGCCTTTCTTGAGGCGTTCCACGCGTCAGGCCGTTTTCCTTGACAGGTTCTTGGCCGTTACTTGGCGTTTTGAAGCGAGGTCTAACGATACAGTAGGAGGGTATCATGACTAAATCCACTGGTTACTTCATGCTTGTTGCAGGGGCATCTGCGGTTCTTGCCTTGCCGGCGGCATCGCAGACTGTTTTGCAATTCGGGCATGTCTACACGTCGGGTGAGCCATTCCACCAATGGGCCGTCTGGGCGGGTGAACAGATCGAGGAGCGCACGGAGGGGCGTTTCGCGGTCGAGGTCTTCTCGGATTCGCAGCTTGGTTCCGAGGCGGAATTGTCCGAAGGACTGACACTGGGCACTGTTGACATGGCCTATCTCGGGGCGCTGTTTGCCGGCCGGTCCTATGGTCCGATTGCCATTGCAGAGGCGCCCTACATGCTGCGCGACATGGACCACTGGGAGGCCTATTTCACCTCGGACCTGTTTGACGAGCACAAGCAGGGGTTCCACGAGGCAACCGGCCACACGGTTCTCGCGCCCACCTATTATGGTGCACGGCATGTCACGTCGAACACACGGATCGAAACGCCTGAAGACATGCAGGGCGTGCGGATCCGTGTTCCTGACGCGCCTCTCTATACCCTGTTCCCGCGCGTTGTGGGCGCAAGTCCCACCCCCATCGCCTTTGCAGAGGTCTATCTGGCACTGCAACAGGGTGTCGTGGATGCACAGGAAAACCCGCTCCCCACGATTCAGGCGCAGCGCTTCTACGAAGTCCAGGACTATATCAGCCTGACCGGGCATATCCGCAATTCGCTTCTGACCGTGGCATCGGGTGCCGTCTGGGACAGCATGTCCGAGGAGGACCAGCAGATCTTTCTCGAGGCGTTCACCGAAGCAGCAGAGAATGCCACGCGCGAAATCCGCGAGTCTGAAGCCGCCCTGGTGCAGGAATTCGTCGATATGGAGGGGACAGAAGTCATCGAGGTTGATGTGCAGCTTTTCCTCGATGCCGTTCAGCCCGCGCTGACAGGTCCGGATGCGACCTGGTCGGACGAAGACTTCGAGCGCTTTCAGGCGCTGGGTCAGTAAGATCAGGTGAAAACAGGAAATGGCTCAACAGCCTGACAAGGGCCCCGAGGATAGCGAAGACCTGTCCTCGGGTGCGCCCAGTATCATAGACGCCGTCCCGGAGATGAGCTGGCGCGAGCTGGCCTTTGAAGATTACGTAACACTCTTTCTCTTCTGGTTGCTGGCGGTGATCGTTTTTGCGCAGGTGACGACACGTTTCCTGCTGTCATCTCCATTGGGCTGGACCGAGGAAATGTCACGCTTCCTGCTGATTTATGTGGGCTTCCTCGGTGCGACGATCGCTGTCCGCAAGAACACACATATCTACATCGAGCTGGTATACCATTTCCTGCCGACGCGGCTTGCCAAGGGGCTTGCAGCTCTGGTGGATTTGTTGCGGACGGTTTTTCTTGTGGTCGCAACCTATCTGGCGTGGCAGGTCACGAGCCAGTTGGGCGGACAGCGCATGTCGGTCATGCCCTTTCCAATGAGTTACATCTATGGCGTTGTGGCATTTGCCTTCGCCCTCATGTCGTTGCGATCTGTCCAGTTCGCATGGATCAACTGGCGCGAAGGATATGCGATGGTCGAACGACTGCATGTTCCAGGCAAGGGGGGAACATGATCCAGATCCTGCTGATCGTTGTCTTTGGCTTCTTGCTGATCGGGGTTCCGGTGGCCTGGGCGCTTGCGGGCGGGGCGCTGATTTATTTCACTTTCCTGCAGGAACGCATTCCCGAACTCGTCGTCCTGCACCGCATGGTAAGCGGGGTGAATTCCTTCCCGCTGCTCGCGATCCCCTTCTTCATCTTCGCCGGCGCGCTGATGAATGCGGCCGGAATCACCGATCGCATCTTTGACTTTGCCAAGGCGCTGGTCGGCTGGCTGCGCGGGGGGCTGGGGCATGTCAACATCGCGGCCTCGGTATTCTTTGCCGGAATGTCAGGCGCCGCTGTCGCCGATGCGGGCGGACTGGGCATGGTCGAAATCAAGGCGATGCGCAAGGCGGGCTATGATGACGGGTTCGCCGTCGGCATCACGGCGGCATCCTCGACGATCGGCCCCATCATTCCGCCCAGTTTGCCACTTGTGATTTATGGTGTCGTGGCCTCCGCCTCAATCGGACAGCTTTTTGCCGCCGGTTTGATCCCCGGGCTCCTGATGGCGCTGTCCCTGATGGTCATGGTGGCATTTTTTGCGCGGCGCAGGAATTATCCGCGCGACGACAAACTGGTGTTCCAGGTCATCTGGTTCACCTTTCGCCGCGCCTTCCTGTCGCTTCTGACGCCGGTCCTTATCATTGGCGGCATCCTGTTCGGCATCTTTACCCCGACCGAAGCGGCAGTGGTGGCCGCGGCCTACGCATTGTTTCTTGGTGTCGTGGTCTACCGGACCCTGACGATCCGGCGGCTGTTGCACGTCTCCATGGAAACGATCGAGACGACCGCCATTGTCCTGATGATCGTGGCTGCTGCGTCAATCTTTGCATGGATACTGAATTCATTGCGCATCCCGCAACAATTTGCCGGCTTCATTCTGTCGATGACGGAAAACGAGTTCCTGATCCTGCTGTTGCTCAATGCGGTGATCCTGCTGGTCGGCTTCTTCATGGAAACGATTGCCGCGATCACGATTCTGGTCCCCGTCTTGCTGCCCATCGCGATACAGGTCGGGATGGACCCGGTTCAGTTCGGGATCGTGCTGGTGCTGAATCTGATGATAGGGTTGCTCACACCGCCGGTCGGGATGGTGCTGTATGTGCTATCGCGTGTTTCGGGGGTGCCGTTCGAGCGTTGCGCAATCTCGACACTGCCATTCATGATCCCGCTGATCGTCGTGCTGCTGCTGGTGACATTTATCCCTGCGCTCTCGCTCTGGTTGCCCACAATAATCTACCGCTAGGTGTTCGGTCCCGGCACTTGGTGGATCAGGTTGACGATGAAGCTGTCTGCCAGACCTTGCAGATGTATTCCCAGGGTGTGAGCGCCCTCAACATCTTGAGCCTGCGAGCGAAATTGCAGGCGGCGATGACGTCCGCGAGGTGCGCGCCCACCTGAGGGCCATTCCGGCGCTGCCCATGGCGGCCATGCTCCACGGTTTCGGGCCGCGTCCAGCAGGTTCCCTCACGCCAGAGGCCGCCTGAGGGGGAGTGTTCAGGGTGGCCTGATTACACTGTCTCTGTAACCTTGCGCAAATGGCGCGGGGTGTCGGGTGACAGGCCGCGACGGCGTGACAGGGCTTCGATGAACCCATAGAAACTGATCACGCGCAGCAATGGGTCGATCAGCGGATGCAAGGGGGGCGCCACCGGCAACCGGGTCAGACCTTCGACACGGTCCGTCACAAAAACATCCGCTCCTTGCCCTTGCAGCCGGAGCGCTGTGCTCCGAAAACTCTCTTGCGCAGCATCCTCGCAGATCAGACCAAGCACGGGAAAGGCGCGTTCGGCCAGCGCGGCGGGGCCGTGCAGCACCTCTGCCGCAGAATAGGCTTCGGCGTGAATAGCCGCTGTTTCCTTGAACTTGAGCGCTGTCTCGCAAGCGATGGCATAGCCTGCGCCGCGACCGAGCACGAAAAGGGCAGGCGCCCGAACCAGGCGATCCGACAATTCCGACCAGTCGCAGAGCAGAGCTTCGGAGCTGGCATCTGGCAGGGCGCCCAGAGCGTCCTTCAATATCCTGTCGCCGCGCCAGTCGGCGAGAATGGCCAGCCCGCCCACAACCGAGGTCACGAAGCTCTTGGTGGCGGCCACGCTGCGTTCCGGACCACAGCACAGCGGCACAGTGTGTGTTGCCTCTGTTGCCAACGCGCCATCGGGGTTATTGGTCAGGGCGATACTGGAAGCACCCGCAGCATGGGCCGCGCGTGTCATGGCGACGATATCGGGGCTTTGCCCTGATTGCGAGATCGCCAGAACGACGCTGCGGGGCAGACGGAGCTGCGCGGCATAGACCGACGCCACTGACGGTCCGATTGACGCGACTGGAACCCCGGCGATGATTTCACAGGCATATTTGAAGTAAGCGGCGGCATGGTCGGACGAGCCGCGCGCGACCGTAATGATCACCTGCGGATCCTGGCTGCGCAGCTTCGTGCCCAAGGCGCTGATCCGGGCGGCATTGTTCGTCAGGCAGGCGTGGATGCCTTGCGGGATCTCGGCGATTTCCTTCGCCAGGTGGCTGTGTGTCATGCGGTCTCCTGAATGCTGGGGCGCGGTGCCTTGGGGTGTGCGATCAGCGAAGCTGTAATCCGGCCAGCGCGCGCGCCCGGATCACTGCTCGAAGACACTGAAGGCGCCGCGGCGCGCAGGTGTCAGTGGCGTCAGACCGAGCGAGCCGCCACGGCGCCCAAGCGCGACGGCCGCGGTGGTGTGCCCGGCTTTCAGACAGTCCGGCAATGGACGCTGCGCCAACCACGCGTCGATGAAGCCCGCATTGAACGCATCGCCCGCGCCCACGGTGTCAACGACATGCGTGTCTTCGGCTGGACAGTCGACCGTGACACCGCCCGATATTGCAGACGCGCCGCGCGCACCATCCTTGACCACAACCACCGGGGCATGATCGTGCAGCGGGGCGTGGCGGGACAGGGCTTCGGCCTCTATCGCGTTGGGCAGGAACACGTCGACCCCGCGCAGAAGCCGGGGCAGGTCTTGGCGTGCCAGGACTGCCTCGTCCCACGAACAATCACACGATACTGTCATCCCCGCCGCCTTCGCCGCGCGTACCACGCCTGGATGTTCGGCCAGCGTCGCGAGTTCCCCGATATGCAGATGAGCATGCCTGCCGCGGGCAATATGCGTCTCGATCCCTGCGGGAAGCGCGGCACCCGCACGGCGGGTGACGAAGGCGCGGTCGTCATGCAGCACCATGGCGACGGTGATCTGCGGGTCGGTGCCCTCGGGGGCAGGCGCGCACAGACCCAGATCCAGCCGCGCGCCGTCCAGATCGCGGCGGAGCGCGGTTGCGAAGGGCTCGGCCGGCAGGTGCCCCGACAGGCTGGTCGGCCGCCCAAGCGCGGCGCAATAGGCTGCGGTGATATAGGCGCCACCGCCCACTGTCAGCGTCAGGGCGCCGGCATAAACCTCCTGTCCGGAGACCGGGTCGGCCGAGAGGTCATTCATCACGATGTCGCAATAGATGCGACCCGCGCAGAGGATGGGTCTGGTGTGCGAAGAGGCAGAGGTCAGCATCAGGCGATGGCCTTGCCGGTCTGGTCGAAAAGATGCATGTTGGCCGGATCAAGTGACAGGTTGACACGCGCCCCAAGCGCCGGCGGCTGCCGCCCCGAGGCCTTGGCGATCACCTCCTGGCCGTTGCCGATGTCCACATAAACCAGCGTTTCCGCGCCCAGCGGCTCCAGCACATTGATGGTGCCCGAGAACACGCCCGGCGCATCGCTGACCAGCAGGTCGTCGGGACGGATCCCGACGGTCAGCGCGCTCTGCTCGGGCAGACTCAGATCGACCGACATTTCCTCGCCCGCCATGTGCAGCCGCTTTCCGTGCCAGCGCGCATCGAGCATGTTCATCGAGGGTGCACCGATGAACTGCGCCACAAAGGTGTTGGCGGGCTTGTGGAACCCCTCGGCCGGGGTGCCGATCTGCTGGATATGCCCGTCCTTCATGATCACGATCCGATCGGCCATGGTCATCGCCTCGACCTGGTCATGCGTGACGAAGATGATGGTGTTGCCCACGCGCTGGTGCAGCTTCTTGATCTCCAGCCGCATCTGCGTGCGCAGCTGCGCATCAAGGTTCGACAGCGGCTCGTCGAACAGGAACACGGTTGGGTCGCGCACCATCGCGCGGCCGATCGCGACCCGCTGGCGTTGTCCGCCAGACAGTTGCGAAGGCTTGCGTTCCAGATAATCGGTCATCGACAGGATGGCGGCGACCTCTTCGATCCGGCGGTCCTTGTCGGCTTTGGACATCTTCGCGGTGCGCAGCCCGAAGCCGATGTTCTTGCGGACCGTCAGATGCGGGTAGATGGCGTAGTTCTGAAAGACCATGGCGATGTTACGCTGTTTGGGCTCCAGGTGGTTGACCACCTTGTCATCGATCAGGATCTCGCCTGCGCTGACCTCCTCAAGCCCCGCGATCATCCGCAGCGTGGTGGATTTCCCGCAGCCCGACGGTCCCACCAGCACGACGAATTCCCCATTGGCAACATCGAGGTTGATCGCGTGCAATACCTCGGTGCTGCCATAAGCCTTAACGAGGTTGCGAAGGGTCACTGTGGCCATATCTTGTCCTCGGTCCTCTGGTCGTCGGTCATAAGGGCGCTGAAGGCGGCGTCGCGGGCGCGGTCGGCGTCGGCGCGGCGTGTGATGCGGGCGTCCCGGGCGGCGCGGAGCGTGTCGAGCGTGGCGGCGTATCCCGCAAGCGCCGCGTCCATCGGTTCTGGCGCCGGGCCGCCGAAGCGGGTGCGCAGGGCGACAAACTGCGCGGGGTCCACGGCGCGCGCGAAGGCGGTGACGTCAAGTGTCGGCGCGCGGCCGACCTCGGCCTCGAATGCTGCGCAGAACGCCGCGTGACCCGCGCCCAGCGGGGCGCCCTCGGCGATCACCGCACGGGCGGTTCGGGCGGCGATCTCATGCGCCTGCCGGAAGCTCAGCCCTTCGGTGCGCACCAGCGTGTCGGCCAGTTCGGTGACGGTGGCGCATGCAGCATCCATGTTGGCGGCCACGCGGTCGGCGCGCACCCGGCAGGCAGGGATCAGCGCGCGCAGCAACGCCAGCACACGCGCGGCGCTGTCGAAGGCGGCGTAGCCTGCGACCTGCACCTCGCCTTCGGAATCGTTCATGTCGGTGAACGGCGTGTTGTGCATGGTGTTCACCATGGCGTCGCACCGGCCCGCGGTCATGCTGGCAAGGTGGCGCAGATGTTCGATCGGCACGGGGTTGCGCTTTTGCGGCATGATCGATGAGATCTGCACGAAGGCGTTGGGCACATAAAGCTGGCCAACCTCGAACGCGGTCCAGAACTGCATGTCCTGCAGCACCCGGCCCAGATGCACGAACACCAGCTTCATCGCCGAATAGAGCGCGGTGACGTAATCGACCGCGGCGATGCAGCCATAGGCGTTTTCCTGCGGGCCGGCGAAGCCCAGCAGCGCGGCGGTGCGGTGGCGGTCGATCGCAAAGCCGCTGGTCGTGATCGCTGCCGCACCCATGGGGCAGTGATCCAGCCCCCCGCGCGCTGCGTCCAGCCGCGCGAGATCGCGCAGCAGGACCTCGATCACCGCGCCCAGATAATGCCCCCAGGTGGTGGGCTGCGCGGGCTGGCCATGAGTGTAGGCCACGATCAGCGTGTCCCGCTCGCGCCGCGCGGTGGCGACCAGCGCATCGGCCAGCGCCAGCGCATCACCGATCAGCGCGTCGGTGCGGTCGTGCAGCGCGAGCTTGAACACGGTGTGGTCCATGTCGTTGCGCGACCGCGCCGTATGCAGCGCGCCGGCGATGTCGGGGCCCAGCCGGTGCCTGAGTTCGGCTTCGACGAGGAAGAAATAGTCCTCATGCGCGCCGGTGTAGCGCAGGGATGGGACATCGATTTCGGCGTCGATCTGCGCCAGTGCGCGCGCGAGCGCCGCGGCAGTGCCGGGTGGCACGATCCCGGTTTCGGCCAGCATCACCAGATGTGCGCGGTTGATCGCCCGCAGATGGCCGGTGTGGTGCGCCTTGACCCCTTCGAAGAGCGGCTCGAGAACCGTTTCCTGATACACCGGATCGGGGAAGCGCGAGGGGTCGGTCATCCCTTCAACCCCGCCATCGCCACGCCCCGAATGATGTAGCGCTGGAACACGAGGAACACGATCAGAGTGGGGATCGTGGCCAGCGCCGCGCCGGTCATGATCAGCTCCCACTGTACCGATTGCTCGACCGAGAAGGTCGTCAGCCCGACCGGCAGCGTGTAAAGCGACTGGTCCGTGGTCACGATCAGTGGCCAGATGAACGCCGTCCAGTTGCCCAGGAAGATGAAGATTGCCAGCGCCGACAGCGCCGGGGTGACCAGCGGCATCGCCACCGACCACCAGATCTGGAACTCGTTCAGCCCGTCGATGCGCGCGGCTTCCAGAAAATCATCGGGCACAGTCTCGAAGAATTGCTTCATCAGGAAGGTGCCGAAGGCGGTCATCAGCCCGGGGAACATGATCCCCCAATAGGTGTCCAGCCAGCCGAAATGCAGCGACATCATGTACCACGGCAGGACCAGCATCTCGGTCGGGATCATCAGCGTCGACAGGATCGCGATGAAGATGATGTAGCGCCCGCGGAAATCGAACTTGCACAGCGTGTAGCCGACCAGCGCGTCGAAGAAGACCGCCGACACCGTGGTCGCGATGGCGATGATCAGCGAGTTGACGAACCATTGCAGGAAGCGTCCGTCCGACAGCACCAGCGCGTAGTTCTCGAAGGTCGGCTCGCGCGGGATGATGTTCATCTCGAACATCTCGTGCGGGTATTTCATTGAGGCCGACAGCATGTAAACCAGCGGCATCACCATTACCACCGCGCCCATGAAAAGCAGCGTCCAGCGGACGATCTGCATCGGGTCGCGGGGCGGCTTGTAGGTGCCGGTCTGGCGCATCAGCCCTTCGGCCGACACCTTGATCTCTGCATCGCTCATGTCAGCGGTCCCTCAGGATGCGGAGTTGCACGAGGCTCACCACCAGCAGCACGGTGAACAGCACCACGGTCTGCGCTGCGGCGTAGCCCATCTGGTAGCTGGAGAACGCGGTCTGGTAGATCATCATCACCAGAGGCATGGTGGAATTCAGCGGGCCGCCGGGATCGTTGGTGGTCATGTTGAACACCTGATCGAAGATCCGCAGGAACCCGATCGACGAAAACACCACCAGAAACACGATCGTCGGCTTCAGCAGCGGCAGCGTGATCTCGCGCAGGATCGTCCAGTTGGAGACCCCGTCGATTCGCGCGGCCTCGTAGTAGCTGGTGGGAATGGCGCGCAACCCGGCCATGAAGATGATGATCTGGAACCCCAGCCCCGCCCAGACAGCCGGCGCCAGGATCGCCGGCAATGCGTTGGTGGTGGAGTTCAGGAAACGGATCTGCCCGATCCCCATCGACGACAGCAGGTTGTTGAACACCCCGATCGGCACCGGCTGGTAGAACCACCGCCAGACCCAGGCCATGGCCACTGCGGTGGTCAGGAACGGCAGGAAATAGAGCGCGCGCAGCGTGCCGTGCAGAAAGCGGGTCTTGTCCAGGTTGTAGGCAATCACGAAGCTGATCACGAGCGAGATCGGGGTGCCGAGGATCAGGTACATGAAAGTGTTCCGGAACACCTGCCAGAACACCGGGTCATTCCACAGCCGGACATAGTTTTCCAGCCCCGCCCAGCTGCGCGCGCCCAGCAGATTCCAGCTCTGAAAGCTCAGCACCATGGCGTCGGCGGTGGGGTAGAACCGGATCACCACATAGAACAGGATCGGAACAGTCAGGAACCCCCAGGCCCAGACGGTGCGTTTTCGGTCGATCGACAGGCGGCTGTACAGCTTCATGCGCATCGCTCTTTGTGGTTTGGACAGGCAGCGTGGCGGCGCTGTGCGCGGGTCACAGCCCTTATGCGCGAGGCGCCGAAAAGACACCGCGCGGGTTGCGGGGCGGCGGCTGCCGTGGCCGGCGCCGCCCCGCGTGGTTGTGTCAGTTGCCTTGGGCGCGGTCGATGATCGCCTGTTCGGCTTCCTGGGCCATCGTCAGGCTCTCGGCCGGCGACATGCCTTGCAGCAGCACGCGCTGCACCGCGTCCACCAGCACCTGCCGCTGCGCCGTTTCATCCACGAACAGCGTGGTGTGCGCGCCCTCCAGCCCTTCGATGAACGGGCCATAGACAGGATTTGCGAGGTTGTCCTCGGTCAGCGCGACAGAGGGCCGCGCCGGCAACTCGCCCACCACATCGAGCCAAAGCTGCATCGCCTCTTCGGACACGATGAACTCCATGAACTTGACCGCTGCTTCCTTGCGCTCGTCCTGCGCGCGCTGGGTGATGGCGTTGACCCAGTAGCTGCCATAGTTCGCGGCGACGCCGTCCGCGCTCAGCGGCAGCGGGGCGACGCCCCATTCCAGCCCGCGCGTGCCCTCGAGCGCGCCGATCCGGAACGACCCGTCGATATGCATGCCCGCGCGCCCGGCGCGGAACGCGGCCTGCGGCTCGTCCATGAACCCCGACTGGGTGACCAACTCCTCCGTTTCCATGCCGGTGTAGAACTCGAACGCGGCGATGCCTTCGGGCGTGGCGTAGTTTACCGTCCGGTAGTCATCGAGATAGGGCTCGGCGCCGTGCTGGCGGGTCAGCACCTCGCGGAACCAGTGATGGTCCTGCGCGGTCATCCCGCTGGTGATCCCCACCTGCGAGAAATTACCCGCCCCATCGCGAATGGTCATTTCGCGCGCCATTTCGATCATTTCCTCCAGCGTCTCGGGCGGTGAATCGAGCCCGGCCGCCTCCATCAGTCGCGTGTTATAGAACAGCGCCAGCGAGCGGACCGCAGTGGGCAGCGCCATGTAGGCGCCGTCGCGCATCATCGCGCCAACCATGGGGAAGAACTCTTCCCCGATCATGTCGGGGTCGAAGGTGTCGGCGGGAAGCGGCTGGATCAGCCCTTCATCGACATAGGAGTCCAGCCAGCCGTAGAAGAGCTGCATGACATCGGGACCCTGCCCCGCAGGGATAGCGGCAGCCAGCCGGGTGCGGTAGTCGGCCAGCGGAAAGGTCGAATGGTTGACGGTGATGCCGGGGTTTTCCTCCTCGAACCGCTCGATCAGGATGTCCATCGCCTGCACGCGGGTGTCGAAAATATATTGCCAGTACTCGATCTCGACCGCGCTGAGCGTCTGGGCCGACAGCAGCGTTGCCAGGCCGGTGGTGGCGCCCAATATCGCTTTTCTAGGGGATTTCATGGCTTTCCTCTCCTGTCGGTGGGGTGTTGATACCCCTGTTGCGAATGCCGGATGCTGGCGAAAGCCGCCTCGGCCCGACTCTTTGTGAATTAAGTGTTGACCGCTTCGCCGCATAAATCAATACTTAAATCAAACCTTTTGAGTTAAATCGCCATGGCAGGCCGCAGTATCCAGATCGCCGGCACCAACGCCGAACGCACCCGCGCGCATAACCGCCGGGTCGTGCTGGGGTATCTGCAGGTCAAGCACGGCGCCGGGCGGGCCGAGATCGCGCGGTCCTGCGGGCTGAGCACGCAGACCGTGTCGAACCTGATCGCCGAACTGGAACAGGACCGGCTGGTGGTCGCGGCGGGGAGGCGGCGTTCGGCGCGCGGTCAGCCGCCGGTGCAATATGCCTTCAACCCGCAGGGAGGCGCCGCGCTGGGGTTCGAGGTCCGCCCCGACGCGCTGCTGGTGGCGCTGACCGATCTGGCCGGCGCATTGCTGTGGGACGCACAGCGCCCGCTGGCATCCTCGGATCCGCATAGTGTCGTTGCGGTGATGACAGAGCTGTCCCAGGCAGCCGCTGCGCGGTCGAGCGCGCCGGTGCTGGGAGCCGGGCTGGTACTGCCCGGCCCCTTTGGCGTGGAGGGGCTGAGCATGGCGGGCGCGACAGTGCTCAGCGGCTGGGACGGGCTCGACAGTGCCTCGGCCCTGGCCGAAGCGGCGCTTGGGCTGCCGGTGATCGTCGAAAAGGACGCGACGGCTGCGGCCATTGGCGAAGTGATGCGTGGCTCTGCGAAGGGGCTGGACTCGTTCTGCTATCTCTATTTCGGCGCCGGCATCGGTCTGGGTGTCATCGCGCAGGGCCAGCCGCTGCGCGGCGCCTTCGGCAACGCGGGCGAGGTCGGCCATGTCGTCGTGGTGCCCGGCGGGCGGCCCTGCGACTGCGGCAATCTCGGCTGCCTGGAGCAATATGCCAGCCGCGTGGCCCTGCGCCGCCACCTTGCCACGCGTGGCCTGCTGGCGCCCGACATGCCCCCGGGGCTGGGCCAGACCGACACCGTGGCGCTGCGTCTGCTGGCCGAAGGGGACCCCGATCTGGACGCCTGGATGACCGAGGCCGCGCGGCTGCTGGCGCCGGTGATCGGCACGCTGGAAAACCTGTTCGACCCTGAAGCCGTGGTGCTTGGCGGCGCGCTTCCCGATGCGCTGCTGGACGGGCTGATCGCGCGGCTGGACCTGCCGCAGGGGTCAGTCTCGCGCCGCACGGGGCGCACCCGGCCGCGCGTGCTGCGCGGCGTCTCTGGTCGGATGACCGGTGCGCTGGGGGGCGCAGCGCTGGTGATCCATGACACAGTCACGCCTCGGCTCGACTCCGCGCCGTGACCCGAACGAAAGGACCGTATCCCTTGCCGATGGCAGATCCCTTGCGGCTTCAGGCCCAACGCACCCGACCCGAAGAGCTGATGCTGTGGCGCGCGCTGCAGCCGTTGCGCACCGTGCTGCGTTTCATGAACACCGGCGCTCACCCCGATGACGAAACCAGCGCCATGCTGGCCGCGCTCACCTTTCGCGACGGGCTGTCGCTGGCCTATGCATGCTCCACCCGGGGCGAAGGCGGGCAGAATGACATCGGCCGCGAGGCCGGGACCGCGCTGGGGGCGCTGCGCACCGCCGAGATGGCGCGCGCCTGCGATGTGCTGGGCATGACCATGCACTGGCTTTCGGAAACCCCCGATGACACCATCACCGATTTCGGCTTCTCCAAGTCGGGGAGCGAGACACTGGGCATCTGGGGTCATGCGCGCACCCTGCGCCGGTTGGCCGAGATCATCCGCGCCGACCGGCCTGACATCATCTGCCCGACCTTCCTGGACGTGCCCGGTCAGCACGGCCACCACCGTGCCATGACGCAGGTCGCGCATGAGGTCATCGCCGCCGCCGCCGACCCGGACTTCGACGCCTCGGGCGCGCCATGGCAGGTGTCCAAGCTCTATCTTCCGGCGTGGTCGGGCGCTGGAACCGCCTATGACGACGACCTGCCGCCGCCGCCTGAAACCGTGCGCATCCCCGGGCATGGGCGCGAACCACTCTCAGGGTGGAGTTGGGCCGAGATCGGGCAGCACTCGCGGCTCTATCATGCGACGCAGGGCATGGGTCGCTGGGTCGGCCCGGGCGAGGGGCCGGGCTGGCCGCTGCATCTTGCGGCCACTGCGGTAGGCGCGGATGCGGGCGCGCTGACCGACAACCTGCCCCACGGCTTTGCCGCCATCGCGCCGGATGTGGCGGGCTGCGCCGATCTGGACGCCGCGCGCGCCGCGATGCTGGCCGCATTCCCCGACCGCGCGGGTATTCTCGACGCCGCCGGTCGGGCGCTGGCGGCGCTGCGCACCGCGCGTGCGGCCTGCCCTCCGTCGCTGGCCGATGCGCTGCTGCACCGGTTGGACCGGACCGAGGCGCAGCTTGCCCGCGTGATCCGCCTTGCTGCCGGGATCCGGGTCGAGGCGCGCCTTGAGACCGACCTGGCCCGCCCCGGCGCGCGGGTGCCTGCGCATCTTGCGCTCCATGCCCCCGATGGTCCTGTGACCGCGCGGCTGGACTGGGCCCTCCCCGAGGGCTGGGCCGCCACCGCCGGGGCCATCGACCTGCCCGATGACGCCCCTCCGGCCGATCCTTACCCCACGCTCTACCACCCCGAATGCCCCGAGGGGCCGGTCGGGGCGGCGCTGAGCATGACGCTTGCCGGGCAGGATCTGACAACCACGCTGGCGCCGGAATCCCCGCTGCTGGTGCTGCCCGCCGTGCAGGCCGCGGTCACGCCGGACGCGGTCTTCGTCAACGCGCGGGACCCGGCGCAGGTAGCGCTGGGGCTGAGCGCCGGCGCTGCGCTGGCGCTGCCCGATGGCTGGACCCTCGCCGCGCGTGACGGCGGCTCAATGCTGTGCCCGCCGCGCCTGCCTGCACCGGGTCTGCATCGGCTGGCGCTGCATGTCGACGGCCAGCCTGCCGAGACCGCCACCCGCATCGCCTATCCCCATACCGGGCCAATGCTGCACCGCGCCCCGGCGGTGCTGCGGCTGCGGGTGGCCGATGTGGCGCTGGCGGCTGCGCGGATCGGCTATATCGGCGGCGGCAACGACCGCGCCGATCATTGGATGCGGGCGATGGGCGCGGATGTGGCTACGCTTGACCCCGCCGCCCTGAGCCCTGCCACGCTGTCGGGACTGGACACGCTGGTTGTGGGCATCTTCGCCATGAAATCCGCGCCGGGGCTGGCAGCGGCGCTGCCGGCGATACATGACTGGGTCCGGACAGGCGGCACGTTGCTCACGCTCTATCACCGTCCCTGGGACAACTGGCACCCCGATACCACGCCTCCTGCGCGACTGGAGGTCGGCCAGCCCTCATTGCGCTGGCGCGTCACGGACCAGCGCGCGGCAGTCACGCATCTCGCGCCCGACCATCCAGTGCTGACCGGCCCCAACCCCATCGGCCCTGCGGACTGGGACGGCTGGGTGAAGGAGCGCGGGCTGTACTTCGCGCGCGCCTGGGACCCGGTCTATACCCCGCTGCTGGAGATGGCCGACCCCGAAGAGGCCCCGCACCACGGCGCGCTTCTGTCGGCCGAGATCGGCGCCGGGCGGCACACGCATTGCGCGCTGATCGTGCATTTGCAGATGGAGGCGCTGGTGCCCGGCGGCTTCCGGCTGATGGCGAACATGATAGCGCCGCGCAAGCCGGGCTGAATGGCGCGCGCCCCCACCCCTGCCGCGCCCGTACAGCGTGACAACCTGCGCGGGTCGGCGTGGCTGCTGGCGGACATGAGCCTCAATGTCTGGGCGCTGGCCATCGTCAAGGCGATGGGTGCCGATTTCCCGGCAGTGCAGATCGTGTGCATCCGCGCGCTGACCGGGCTGGTGCTGCTGCTGCCGCTGTTCTGGGTGCGCCGGGCCGAGCTGCACAGCCAGCAGCTGGGCCTGCACGCGCTGCGCGTAGCGCTGTCGGCGACCGCGATCATCACCAGCTTTCACGCCGTGGCGCGGCTGCCGCTGGCGCTTTTCACCGCAATCAGCTTCACTCGCCCGCTGATCATGATGGCGATGGCCGCGCTGATCCTGCACGAACGCGTGCGCCCGGCGCACTGGCTGGCAGGGCTGGTGGGGCTGGTGGGGGTGCTGGTCGCGGTGCAACCGGGCGAGATGGCGATGAATTCGGGCCTTCTGGCGCTGATGGTGACGGTCTTCACCGGCAGCGGCGCGGTAATGGTGACCCGT
This sequence comes from Paracoccaceae bacterium, assembly GCA_003561595.1. Lineage (GTDB taxonomy): Bacteria > Pseudomonadota > Alphaproteobacteria > Rhodobacterales > Rhodobacteraceae > Roseinatronobacter. Next base: position 23,985 of record PWWF01000221.1, read on the forward strand.
CGGCTGCGCGCTGAATCGGCGCTGGTGATGATGCTGGCCTACACGGGCGGGATCGCTGCAGTGACCGCGATTCCAGCGCTGCTGACATGGCAGGACCCAGGCCCGCTATGGGGGGTGCTGCTGCTGATCGGCATCTTTGCGCAGGCGGCGCAATACTGCTTTCTGCGCGCGCACTACTGGGGCGAGGCCGGGGTGCTGGGACCGCTGGGCTACGCCTCGCTGGTTCTGTCGACCGCGGTCGGGTATCTTTTCTTCGCCGAAGTGCCGAGCCTGCACATGCTGGCAGGCTCGGTGCTGATCATTGTTGCGACATTGGCTGTGGTGTCGCGATGACTGCACGCTTCAAGGAGGCCTGATCATGACCCCACCGCTTGCCCAGCCCGATGCAGGCACTGCGCTGTCCCCGGCGCTGCTGGCGCGCGATTCGCGTTTCGTCGATTTCGTGACCGCTTGCTCCGCCGCTGCCGGGGCGCCGGATGCGCAGTCCCGAGTGGCCGATCTGACATGCGATCTGGTGCAACACTGGCGGATGCCCGACCCGCGCTACCTGCGCTGCCAGCCCGATGCCGCCTACGGTTCCTATTTGCTGTATCTGTCACCCTCGGCCAATCTGTGCATCGTGCTTGATGTGTTCATGGACCAGCAAGCGGCCATCGCGCATAATCACCTTTGCTGGTGCGTCTTCGCTTGCCTGGAGGGGCTGGAGCGCGAAACGCTGTTCGATGCCCCCGACGACTTGTCCGCTCCGCCTGCCGCGGCGCTGTCGCGCCTGCGCCATCCGGGCGAGGTCACCATCGCCGAGGCCGCTCCCGGCGCGCTGCATCAGGTCGAATGCGCCAGCGGCGACCGTGCAGTGAGCCTGCACATCTACGGCGCCGATATCGGCACGCTGGAACGCCGCATGTGGAGCGCGGCCGACGCAGCCTATGTCCCCTTCCGGAGTGGCTATTCCAACGGGCCGGCGGGGCTGCCGGTGTATCTGTCGCCCGCCGACGCCGGCACCGTCTGACCGGGCGCGCCGCGCGGCCAGGCGACGCGTGCACGGCCAGCGGGCGATCCTCGGCGGTAGCCTTCATGTGGATATGCGAGATCACGCCCTCCAGGTTCAGCCCGTCGATCAGGTGGCGCTGCACGCGGTCGGAGACCGACCTGAAACATGGCGGGCCGTTCACAGGCCTCTGCGAGAGTCTGCGAGGAGGCCGGATGCGCCAGGGCAGCGGTGTATGCGGGGGAACAGCCCCCGATGATCGCCCGCGCCCGATATTGAATAACTGGAACCGCGCTTCCTTGAGGAGGTCGATGACCCTCTCCCACCAATCCTGTAGATTGGACGGGGTTTCGGCCTCACGCTGCATGGTGTGAGGCCCCGACCGTCCCGGCCGGGTGATCCTGTCGCGCGGCTTCGCAGGCAAGACCATGGTTGCGCAGCACGCGCGCCGCCGCTTCATAGCGGCCAAGCCTGCAGCCGCAGCTGCAGGCATGAACCCGCGCGTCGAGGCGTTTTTTCTGGAGCGTCCCGCAGGTGGGGCAGCGCTGCGAGGGTTTCAGTCTGCGCGTGGGCGCAAGGAGGAATGCCGCCCCAGCGTCTTCCGCGTTGTATCGGAGCATGTTGAGGACTGTGGCGGCGTTTCGGGTCAGAGGCGGTTATCCACCGCATCAGTTCAGATCGGCCTCTGTTTCGCGGACATGGCGCCGCCGCCCGAGAAAGCTGTCCAGTTCTTTGTTGAAAATGGCCTCGATCGTACCGCGGATATTGGCCCGAAGCCGATCCTCGATCGGATCGAAGCCGTCATCACATGCAATTGGCGAAAACGTGCTGGTGTCTGTAGTCCTGGTCATGGCGTGGTCTCTTATGGCGGTGCGCGCCGCCAGTTGGGTGGTTTTGAGTCACCCGGAGATGCGCTAGTTTCAAATTTTCGCCAATTTCGCGACATGACTCATGCTTCAACGCTTTTTCAGACATACATACAGGTCCAAACCGTGACACCACCACCTTCAGGGCAGATGCCCCCGTCATTACCCAAGCCCGAAGCTCCCGTTGGCCGCGACGTGGATATCCGGGCGCTGCTCGACACGCTGCCTGTTCCCATGGTCGTACATGAGTTGGGCGAGGCGGCGGCAGTGCGCTTCGTCAACACAAGCTTCACACGGGATTTCGGCTACACGCTGGCCGATGCGCCCAGCGTGGCCGCATGGGCGGAACAGGCCTATCCGGACCCAATCTATCGCCGTGAGGTGGTCGCCCGCTGGTGGGCCGAGATCGCGGCGCGGAAGGCGACCGGCACGGTCGCGCCGCCGGGGGAATACCGGATCATCGACAAGGCGGGCAGGCCGCGCGACGTGCTGATCGGCTTTGCGTTGCAGGGCGATCTGGCGATCGTCACCTTTCAGGATCTGACCGAGGCGCGCGCTGCCGAGGCGGCGCTGGAGGCCCGTCAGCGCCAGCACGAGCAGACGGCCTATGCGCTGACCGAGAACATGCCGGCCGGCACCTATACCAAGCTGCTGCGGCCCGGCGCGACGCAGTCCGAATTCGCCTTCGTCAGCAAGCAGTTCCTGCAGATGCTGGATCTGACACCTGAGGAGGCCCTGGGCGATTCCATGACGATCCGCTCGCGCGTCCATCCCGAGGATCGCCCGCGCTGGCTGGCGCTCAATGCCGACGCCTTCGCCAGACGCGCGCGCTTTTCCGGCGAGGCCCGCATTGTCGTGAATGGGCAGACCCGGTGGATCCGCGCCGAGTCCGTGCCGCGCGACCTCGAGGACGGGTCGGTGATCTGGGAAGGCATCCTGGTCGACATCGACGACCTCAAGCGCACCAGAGACGAGTTGACGACGGTGCTGGAGACCGCGCGGGCCTATAGCTGGAAGCTGGACCTGCGCACCGGGCAGGCAGAATTCGACGCCACCTGGGCGGTATCCAGTGGATATGCCCCGGAAGCATGGGGCCTGACGGTCGAGCACTGGTTCGCAGGGGTGCATCCGGAGGACGTGGCCGTTGCGCAGGCCGCGCTGGGGGCCTTTGCCCGAGGTGAACAGGACCGAACCAGCTTCACCTACCGCCGCCGGGTGGGCGAAGACGCGTGGATCTGGCTGCAGGTACATGCGGGTGTCAGCGCGCGCGACGCCAGTGGTCAGCCCGTGGCCCTGTCGGGCGTGAGCTTCGACATCACCACCGAGATGGCCGCGCGGGCGCAGGCGCAGGAGGAGCAGGCGCAGCTGCGCGAGGCCCTGCAGCGCGCGCAGCAACGGGATACGGTGGCGCAGGTCGCCGGGGGCGTGGCGCATGACCTCAACAACCTCATCGCGGTGGTTGCCGGCACCGCCGAGATGCTGGAGTTGCAGGCCGGCGGTCAGCCCGGGCTGCGCGACGGCCTGGGGCGCATCCGCCGCTCGGTCGGCATGGCGCGCGACCTGATCGCCGGGCTGGGCGGGCTGATCCGCCCCGATCTGCCGCGCGCGGCCCATGACCTCGACAGGCTGCTGAACGACGCTGTGGAGCTTCTGGGCCAGTGGCGGATCGCGCGGCATGCCGTCCGCGTCGATCTGGCCGGGGCGCGCGCGCCGGTCTGGGCCAACCCGACCGAGATGGTGCAGGTCATCGTCAACCTCGCCATCAATGCCTGCGATGCCGGAACGCCCGAGCGCGCGGCGAAGGTCACGCTGGCCGGCCTGCCGGCCGGCACCCCCGCGCCCGCGCGTGCGCCCGATGCCGGGGTGGAGCCGCCCGCAGGCGCAGAGGTGGCATTGTTCACGGTAAGCGACACTGGCACCGGCATCACCGACGAGGTGCGCGCGCGGATGTTCCGGCCCAATTTCACCACCAAGGGCAGGGCCGGTACCGGGTTGGGGCTGCTGATCGTCTCGTCCATCCTGCGGGCGAACCGCGCGGCGCTGTGGGTGGACAGCGTGCCCGGGCGCGGCAGCACCATGACCGTGGCCTGGCCGGCCGCGGCGCTGGATACGGCGCCGGCTGTCGCCGACCTGGCCGGGCGGCTCGATGCGGCGGCACGCTCGGACGGTGCGGCCCTGGCCGCGCTGCTGCGCGACCTGCGGGTGCTGGTGGTGGACGATCTGGTGGATGTGGCCGAGGTTCTGGCCGACATGCTGGAAGCCGCAGGCGCCGTGGCGGTGGCCATCTCCGACCCCGCGGAGGCCGCGCAGGTGCTGGCCGAATCGCCCGGCGTCTGGTCGGTCCTTGTCACCGACCTGCACATGGAGGGCCTGGACGGCCGGGCGCTGGCCCGCCATGCAGCCTCCCTGTCACCACCGGTCCCGACGGTGCTGGTCACCGCCCGCCCCGATACGCTGGGCGAGGACCCGACACCGGAGTTTGCCGCGATCCTGCCCAAGCCGGTCACCGCAGTTCAACTGGTCCGCGCCGTCCGCGAGGCATCCGGCTGCGGGCGCATCGATGCAGACGACTGAGGCTCCGGCAAGGCCTGCACGGGCCAGGGGATCGAACAGATCTGGAAGAGGGGAAACCAGGGTATCTGCAAGAGCCTTGAAGCGTGCAATCGGGATGGGTCGGGGGGTCATGCGTGGCAGGGCACAGATCCGGGGGCACGCACGCGCCCTGCGCCTCGGGCGGCCCGATCGGGGTCCAGACGGACCTCTTGCGATGGTGTCCCTGATATGCGCGAAGAGCACTGGCGCGGCATGCCTGAAGGCGGCGCGTCAGGCCCTGACGCATATGGGGGCCGCATGAACGCGTGCGATCGCGCCTGGCAGCCGATTGCGGCGCTGTCGCAGATCACCGCGGTCTTGGGCGGCGCCCCTGCGCCAGCGTGAACAGGCGCGTCAGCATCATGAGCGCGAGCGCTGCCCCCATCGCGGTGACCAGCGGCGCCTCGAAACGCGCCACACTCCAGGCGTGGAACACGGCCAGCACTGCGGTCGGCCAGGTCAGCAGATGCAGCCATTTCCAGCGGCGCAATGTCATCATCCGCTGCGCGGCGTTGAAGGAGGACAGCGCAAGCGGCGCCATGAGCAAGAGCGCTGCAAGGCCAAGCTGGACATGGCGCATCTTGGCGATTTCCATGCGCATGAAGGCAAGCGTTCCGCCCTGATCGAACCACCCCCAGATCAGCGCATGCGACAGCGCATAGGCGAAGGCCCAGACACCCAAAGGCCGCCGCGCTGCGAAAATCACGCCCCAACCGGTCAGAAAATGCGCAAACCCGATCGCGAGTGTGCCCATCAGGAATGTCAGGCCGAAGCGCCCGGTCTGATGCAGCAGCACCTCGTCAGGCACCACCCCGAGCGCACCCGTATGATACTGCCACCACAACCATAACCCCGGCACGGCGCCGCCAAGCGTCGCCGCCCAGTATATCACGCGCGCCGACGGGGCCCGCATCAGAAATTCTCGAACAGGTCCATGCCCTCGTAGAGATGCGCGACCTGCTCGCCGTAGCCATTGAATTTCTCGGTCGCGATGCGTCCGCCATCATGCAGGCGCCGCTCGGTGGCCTGATGCCAGCGCGGATGCCGGACCTCGGGATTCACATTGGCATAAAAGCCATATTCTCGCGGGGCGAGCGCTTCCCAGCTCGAGACAGGGCGCTCGGAAACGAGGCGGATCCTGACAATGGATTTGATCGACTTGAAGCCGTATTTCCAGGGCACGACCAACCGGATCGGCGCGCCGTTCTGGTTGGGCATCACCTCGCCATACATGCCGACAGCCAGCAGGGTGAGCGGATGCATCGCCTCATCCATGCGCAGCCCTTCGCGATAGGGCCAGTCGATGTCGTCACCGGTCTGGTTGGGCATCTGCACAGGGTCGTGGAGTGTTTCGAACTCGACATATTGCGCATCCGAGGTCGGGTCGAAGCGCGCCAGCAGCTGCTTGAGCGGGAAGCCGATCCAGGGGATCACCTTGGACCACCCCTCGACACAGCGTAGCCGGTAGATGCGTTCCTCGAGATCGAAGCCCGACAGGATATCCTCCATGCCGATCACGCCGGGGTCATGGGCGTGGCCGCTTACCTCGATCTGCCACGGGGTGGGGTTGAGGTGATGCGCATGTTCGGCCGGATCGGACTTGGAGGTGCCGAATTCGAAGAAATTATTGTAGCCGGTGGCAACCTCCCGGCTTGTGAGCGTGTCAGTTGCCGAACCAGGCCAGGGGTCGGCTGCAAGCGTGTCCGTCCGGCCAGAGCGTGGCATTGCCGCTGCGAGGGTCGCAGCACCCAGCCCGGTCATGACAGTGCGTCGGGTGATGCCGCGCGCGGGCGGGGTGATCAGGCGGGCAGGAGGTTCGGGGAAATGATAACGGGGCATTCAGTGCCTTGAAGCAGGGTCCGGCCCGCTGCGTGACGGGCCGGACCAGTGGCAAGGATCAGGGCAGCGCCGGCGGCATGACCTGCGGCATGTCGCCGGTCAGCGCATGCATGAAGGCGACCAGCTTGTCGCGCTCGTCATCGCTGAACTCGGCACCCAGCATCTGCTCGCCCATCAGGTTGATGGCCTCGCCCAGATCCGCGATGCTGCCATTGTGGAAATAGGGATAGGTGACGGCCACATTGCGCAGCGTCGGCGTGCGGAAATGGTTGCGATCCCGCTCATCCCCGGTGACCACGAAGCGGCCCTCGTCGGTCGGCCCCGGCAGATCGAATTCGTAGAACTGACTGTCGGTGAGCGCGGGGCCATTGTGGCAGGCCACACAGCCATTGTCGACAAACAGTTTCATCCCCTCGACCTGATCATCGGTCATGGCCTGACGATCCCCGCGCAGGAAGCGGTCGAACGGCGAGTTCGGCGTGTTGAGCGTGCGCTGGAACGCCGCCATGGCCATGGCCATGTCCTCACCTGTGATTTCTCCATCGCGCTCGGGGAAGGCCGCACGGAAATGCTGGTTGTATTCCTCGAACTCGTTGAGCTGCGCGATCGCGTCATCGAGATTCATCGCCATCTCGTCATCGGCCTCGATCGGACCAAGCGCCTGGCCTTCCAGGTCCGGCTCGCGCCCATCCCAGAACTGCGCTTCGAGAAAGCCCGAGTTGAGCACTGTGGGCGTGTTGCGCAGCCCGACCTGCCCGTCATGTCCGACCGAGCGCGGGATACGGTCCGCCCATCCGAGGGCAGGGTTGTGGCAGGTCGCACAGCTGATCGTGCCGCTGGCCGAGAGCCGCGGCTCGAAGAACAGCATCTTGCCGAGTGCAATCTTTTCAGGGGTCATGCTGTTATCGGCCGGAATCGGCGGCAATGCCGGCAGCGGCTCGAACGTGTCGATATAGAACTGCAGATCGTCCTCATCGGCGACTGCGATCCCGGCCGTACCGATCAGCACTGCGCCCGCGAGCGGAAGGATTGCTGATCGAATGTGAAAACGCGTCATGTCTGTTCCTCGTTTCTGTGCGCAGTTCTGCAAGCATCTTGCGATGGCAATCATCACGCAGACAGCGTGCCGATGTCATTGATTCAAGTCAAGCAAGCGGGTGGAAAACCTCGTATCGCGCAGTTACATTGTCGGTGGTCCCGACTGCCGCGTTCGGGTCAGATCAACGGCCCGGCCATTTGGGCCTTGCCCGCAGTCAGGGGCGGCATTCCCCCCCC
>PWWF01000239.1 GCA_003561595.1 Paracoccaceae bacterium
GCGGCGGGCGTATTTGCGGAGAACCTGCGCCATATACTGCTTCCACCCCCGCTGGGGGGAAAGCGGGTGCTGGCCATCGATCCCGGCTACCGCACAGGTTGCAAGGTGGTGTGCCTGGACAGACAAGGGTCCCTGCTAGCGCAAGCTTTGGTCCACGTGGTGGGAAGCGATGACCAGCTTGTTCGTGCGGGAGAAACGCTTGTTCAACTGGTCAAGCGTTACGCCATCGAGGCAATCGCCGTGGGCAACGGAACGGCCAGTCGGGAGGCCATGGCGTTGGTCCGATCTTTGGACGGGCTTTCCGGCATTTCCAAAGCGATGGTGAGTGAAGCGGGTGCATCCGTGTACAGCGCCTCGGATGTTGCGCGCAAGGAGCTCCCGGATTGTGATGTAACGGTAAGGGGTGCGGTGTCCATTGGGCGACGGCTGCTGGATCCGTTAGCGGAACTAGTGAAGATCGATCCCCGGTCCATCGGAGTAGGCCAGTATCAGCATGATGTCGACCCGCAACTCCTCAAGCGAGCCCTGGACGATGTTGTTGAACAATGTGTTAACCTTGTTGGCGTTGATGTGAACACGGCGAGTGTCCCGCTACTGGCACGCGTCTCCGGCCTTTCCCCTAGGGTGGCCGAGCGTATCGTCGAAAAGAGGAAGCAACATGGGCCGTTTCGTTCTCGGGCCGACCTAAGGAAGGTCCCGGGGCTCGGTCCCAAGACGTACCAGCAGGCAGCGGGGTTTCTGCGGGTTCGCGGCGGGGAGGACCCGTTGGATGCCAGCGCCGTCCATCCGGAGAGCTATCCTGTGGTCCAGCGGATGGCCGAAGATCTCGGGTGCACAGTGCAGGAACTCATGAGGTCGCCCGGGCTCCGAGAGCGCATCGACCTCAACCGCTATGTCTCAGACAAAGTAGGGATCCCTACTTTGGAGGATATCGTTGGCGAGTTGGCCAAGCCAGGGCGCGATCCTCGCGCGGGGTTCGAGGAGTTCTCCTTCGCCGATGGGGTCGCTGATATTGCCGATCTAACACCGGGGATGTCCCTACCAGGAATCGTTACCAACGTCGTCAACTTCGGTGCGTTCGTGGATGTAGGCGTCAAACGGGATGGATTGGTCCATATTAGCCAGCTTGCCGACGGCTTCGTCGCGCATCCCTCGGCAGTGGTTCGCCCTGGGCAGAAAGTATCGGTGACCGTGTTGGATGTGGACCTCGAGCGGGGCCGCGTAGGACTTAAGCTAGACAACGAGCAGCTTTGAGCTGCTCTGACGAGAAGCGGTGTTGTGCTTATCGGAAGGGATTTGCCGTACACTGGAGTCGTTATGAACGTATGCAGTACCCATGAGCTTCATCAGGAAAAGCTTGACCAGCTGCCCGGGCTGCTCCGTGAAGTGGGCCTTGACTGCTGGCTGGTTTGGGTACGGGAAACCGTGCAGGCTCCTGATCCTGTGCTTCATCTGATTTTGGGAGCTGAACTGGTGTGGCCGTCGGCGCTTCTGTTCACCGCCGATGGGCAGCGCATTGCGATCGTGGGTTCATTCGACGCCGCTGTGATACCCGACGTACTGTACACGCGGGTGGTTCCCTACACTGAGGGGATCGCTCAGCATCTCCGTGCCCAACTGGACATGATCAACCCGCGGTCGATCGGGATCAACGAAAGCCGAAACGACGTTGCGGCCGACGGGTTGACCGCGGGCATGAAGGCTGTCCTTGCGGACATACTGGCGCCCACGTCCCACGCGGACAAGCTGGAGAGCGCAGAAAGGCTTGTCGGACACCTGCGCGGACGGAAAAGCCCTACAGAACAAACTCGAATCCGGGAGGCTGTTCGGATTACCGAGCAGATACTGGCGGAACTGGATTCGTACCTCGCTGTGGGGCAGACGGAGGTCGAGATACAGGAGCATGTGCACCGAAGGATGGCCGAACTCGGAGTTGGGTTTGCCTGGCAGGCAGCTGGCAACCCGGCTGTGGATGCCGGCCCGAACAAGCCCTTTGGTCACGGTTCCCCCTTGGCCAACAGGACGAAGGCGGGCCACCTTCTACACATCGACTTTGGAGTGCAGACCGCCGGGTACAGCGCGGACATCCAACGGATGTACTTCTTCGGTTCTCCCGATGAGGTTCCCGAGGAAGTTGCACATGCGTTCGACACGGTTCGAGATGCGATTGCGCGGGCGGCCGAGATCCTCCGGCCCGGTGTCCGCGGACAGGACGTAGATGAAGCTGCACGTGCGTATGTGGTCGACCGAGGGTACCCCCCGTTCGCCCACGCACTTGGGCACCAAGTAGGGCGGTTTGCACATGATGGCGGCACGCTACTGGGTCCGCCTTGGGAGCGTTATGGGGACTCCCCCCGCGGGGTCGTGGAGCCGGGAAACGTGTTTACGCTTGAGCTTTACGTTCCCACGGAGAACTACGGCCAGGTCAGCTTGGAAGAGGATGTCCTGGTCACAGCGGACGGGTGTGCGTTCCTCAGCAAGCCCCAGCGAGCCCTCCGATGCATCAGGAGAACGGTTCGTTAGAGTGCCGGTCGCCCCCAGTTTTCCTCACATGTGTGTCGGTGAAGGTATGGCATGGGCATCAGGCTGTCTGGGCCTGCGCCGAGCGACGTTGGGGGCAACCGGCTGACCGCTGTTATGTGACGTCTAGTTCACTCCTTTGGGTTGATCCGGCCGCTTGTTTGGGCGTAGTA
>PWWF01000165.1 GCA_003561595.1 Paracoccaceae bacterium
TCAGCGCCTATTACCTGATCGAACCGGCTGTGGCCGCTGTCATGGGCGCGCCGGATGAAGGCGGTCGCGTCAAGCTCTGGGCCGGGTTCAACCTGCCGCTACTGCTGTCGTTGATCACCTTTGGTCTGGGCTTTGTGCTGTATCAGCGCCACATGGCCTTGCGCGACTGGCTGGCGCGGACCGAGGCGCGCGTGGCCGACCTCGACGCGGGCTGGGACCGGCTGCTGGAGCATTTCGTGACCTATACCAAGGCCCAGACCCGGCTGATCCAGACCGGCGTTCTGCGCCAGTACATGTTCGCGACCTTTGCCGTCTTTGCCGCGACCGTTCTGGTCACGCTGATCGCGCGCGATGTGGGCGGGGTCACGCTGCAATTCGCGGGGCTGAGCTTCATGGAATGGGGCGTCGCGCTCCTCATTGTTGCTGGTACGGTGCTGGTTGTTCTGACCTCGTCGCGGATTGTGGGGCTGGTGGCGTTGGGGGTCGTGGGGATCGGGGTTGCGCTGATCTTCATCATGTTCTCGGCGCCGGATGTCGCGATCACGCAGCTTCTGGTCGAATTGCTGGTGGTGGTGCTGCTGGCGCTGGCCTTCCTGAAAATGCCCAATCTCGACCCGTCGGGCAGCCAGAGCCACAGCTTTCCCAACGCGGTGCTGGCGGTCACGGTGGGCGTGGTGACGACGATTGTCGTCCTGCTGGTTGTCGATCAGCCCTTTGACCGCCGCCTGACCGACTTCTTCGAGGCCGCAAGCTGGACCGAAGCCTTTGGCCGCAACATCGTCAACGTGATCCTGGTGGACTTCCGCACGCTTGACACATTCGGCGAGATCGCCGTGGTCGCGGTGGCCGCGCTTGGGGCCTTTGCGCTGCTCAAGGGGTTTGCGCGGGCGCGTGACGCGAAAGGAGGCGACAAATGAATTCCGTCATCTTCACCGCCGCCGCGCGGCTGCTGGTCGCGCTGATGTTTGTCTTTTCGCTGTTCATGCTGCTGCGCGGTCACCATCTGCCGGGCGGCGGCTTTATCGGCGGGCTGATCGGGGCGGTGTCCTTCATCGTCTATTCGCTGGCCTGCGGCCCGGCCGAGGCCCGCAAGGCGCTGCGCGTCAGCCCCGAGGTGATCGCCATGCTGGGTCTGGGCATCGCGCTGCTGGCGGGGATGTTCGCATTCTTCATGGGCGATCCGCTGTTCACCGGTCAGTGGTACTGGGTTGGCGGCGACAGCTATGAAACCTCTGTCTTTTCGATCAACACGGTGCTGGTCTTTGATGTCGGCGTCTATCTGGTTGTGCTGGGGGGCATCCTGTCGTTGGCCTACGCATTCGAGGAGGAAACCTGATCATGGAAGCCCTGACCGCGATCGTGATTGGTGCGCTGACCGCTGCGGCGGTCTATCTGATGCTCGCGCGCAATTTCATGCGCTTTCTGTTCGGGCTGGTGCTGCTGTCGAATGCCGCCAACCTGACGATCTTTGCCTCTGGCCGCATGACCAAGGGCGCGCCCGCGCTGGTGCCTTATGGCGAGGATGCGCCGCTGGGCGTGGTGGGCAATGCCCTGCCGCAGGCGCTGGTGCTGACGGCCATCGTCATCGGCTTTGGCCTGCTGGCGTTCACGCTTGCTCTGGCCTTTGAAGCGTATCGCCGCCTGCGCAGCGTGGATACCGATGAAATGCGCTATGCCGAACCCAAGGAGGAAGCAACGAAATGAGTTGGGTTCTGGTAATGCCCATCGCCGTGCCCTTCCTCACGGCGGTGGTGGCCTTTCTTGCGCGCAGCTTACCTGCGGGGCGCTGGATCTCGCTGGCGGGGTCGGTCCTGACGCTGGTCGCCTCGGCCGTGCTGATGGCGGCGGTGCTGGATGAAGGCGTGATTGCTGCACAGATGTCGAACTGGGACGCACCCTTCGGCATCACGCTGGTTGCGGATTACCTGAGCGCGGTGATGGTGGTCATCACAGCGATCACCGGGCTGGCAACGGCAATCTACGCGCTGGGAGAGATCCCCGAGGAAACCGAGGCGCTCGGCTTTTACGCGCTGTTCCAGACACTGATTGCGGGTGTGACCGGCGCGTTCCTGACGGGCGACCTGTTCAACCTCTATGTCTGGTTCGAGGTCATGCTGATCGCGTCCTTCTCGCTTCTGGTGATCGGGGGCGGCAAGGAACGGCTGGACGCGGGCATCAAATATGTGGCGCTGAACCTTGTCTCAACGCTGATTTTCCTGTCGGGGATCGGGCTTCTCTACGGTGTGACCGGCACGCTCAACCTTGCCGATATGCGCGACGCTGTGGCCGAGGCTGAAAATCAGGGCCTGATCACCGTGATCGCGATGATGTTCATGGTGGGCTTCGGCGTCAAGGCCGCCGTCTTCCCGCTGTTCTTCTGGCTGCCGGCGTCCTACCACACGCCCTATTTCGCGATTTCCGCCGTGTTTGCGGGGCTGCTGACCAAGGTCGGTGTCTATGCCCTGATGCGCATGTTCACGCTGGTTTTCGTGGGCGATGTGGGCTTTACGCACGAGATTCTGATCTGGGTGTCGCTGCTGACCATGTTCACAGGCGTCATCGGCGCGGCCGCGCAGACCGATTTCCGCAAGATCCTGAGCTTCCACATCATCAGCCAGATCGGCTACATGACGCTGGGGCTGGCGCTGTTCACCCCGCTGGCGCTGATGGGGGGCGTATTCTACCTGGTCCACCATATCATCGTGAAGGCAAACCTGTTCTTCGTGGCGGGACTGGCCAAGCAATATGCGGGCGATACGGACCTGAACCGTATCGGCGGGCTTTACAAATCCGCGCCCCTGCTGGCGGCGCTGTTCATCATCCCGGCCTTTTCGCTGGCAGGGTTTCCGCCGCTCTCGGGCTTCTGGGCGAAATACCTGATCGTCAAGGCCGCGCTGGAGCTGAACATGTGGTTCGTGACCTTCGTCTCGCTGCTGGTCGGCCTGCTGACCATCTATTCGATGACCAAGATCTGGGGCATGGCGTTCTGGAAACCGCATCCTGACGGGATCGACCCGACCCCGGACCGCGCGCCCGCACGGGTAACAGCGGCGATGATTGTGCCGATAGCGGGTCTGGCGCTGATGACGATCATCATCGGCTTCTACCCTGAACCTTTCGTGCAATTCGCCGAAACCGCCGCGACGCAGTTGCTGGACCCGACCGACTATGTCACCACTGTTCTGGGGGTGCAGCCATGAACGGACTGGTCATCAACCTGTTTCTGGCCTTTGCCTGGGCCGCGATGACGGGCGATTTCAGCTTTGCCTCGCTTGCGACCGGTGCGGTGCTGGGCTTTTTCGCGCTGTGGCTGTCGCAGCCGCTGACGGGCATTGACGGGCTGTATTTCAAGCGGTTCTACCGCACGGTCTATCTGGCGCTGTTCTTCCTGTGGGAATTGCTGCTGTCCTCAATCGCCGTGGCCTGGGATGTCATCCGCCCCGTGCCGCAGAACAAACCCGAGCTGATCGAGATTCCGCTGACGGTGAAATCGGATTTCGAGATCCTGCTTCTGACCAATCTGATCTCGCTGACGCCCGGCACGCTGAGTGTCGATGTGACCGAGGACCGCGAGACGCTGATCGTCCACGCCATGTTCGCCGATGACGCCGAGGCGATCCGCAGCGACATCAAGGACGGGTTCGAGCGCCTGATCATGGGGGTATTCGAGAAATGACTTCCGCTGGCTTTCTTGCCGGGGCCGTGCAGGTCTCTTTGTTGCTGATCCTGTTAGGGCTCGCCGTGGCCGTGATCCGGCTGGCCAAAGGCCCCTCGCTGGCCGACCGGGTCGTGGCGCTCGACATGATGACGGTCACCATCATCTCGTTCTGCGGGGTCTATGCCGTCTTCATGGAGGAACCCTCTTTCCTCGATGTGGCCATCGTGCTGGCGCTGGTGGGCTTTCTGGCCACTGTCGCGCTGGCCCGCTACGCCGAAAAGCGGCTGGAGCGTGAAGGCGAGGATCACGACACGGCCAAGGACGCGGAGACGACACATGAGTGATGTTCTGGTTGGTCTGTTCCTGATCGCGGGCGCGGCCTTTGTCCTGATCGCGGCCATCGGGATCGTGCGCCTGCCCGATCTGCTGACGCGGATGCATGCCTCGACCAAGGCAGGGACCTTGGGCGCATTGCTGGTGCTGGTGGGGCTGGCATTGTTTGAAGGGTCCGGCGAGGTTGTCAGCAAGGTGGTCGCAACCATCCTGTTCCTGCTGCTGACAGCCCCCATCGCCGCGCATATGATCGGACGCGCGCATGCCCGGCTGATGAAGACGCTGAAGGATGGCAAGGTAAAGGACTGACCGCCTAGTCCGTCGCCTTGCCTTGGCGGGCCGCCCACAGATCCGGGCGGCGCGCGCGGGTCAGGGCCTCGGCCTGCTCCTTCCGCCAGCGCGCAATCTCGGCATGGTTGCCCGACATCAGGACCGGCGGGATGGCATGGCCCTCCCACTCGGCGGGGCGCGTGTATTGCGGGTGTTCCAGGAGGCCGGTCGAAAAGCTCTCCTCCTCGACCGAGGCGGCGTTGCCCAGCACATCGGGCAGCAGGCGCACAGTCGCGTCGATCATGGCCTGCGCGGCAATCTCGCCACCGGTCAGGACGAAATCGCCCAGGCTGACCTCTTGCAGGCCGAAATGGTCGATCACGCGCTGATCCACACCTTCGAACCGACCGCAGATCATCACCACACCGGGGCCCGCCGCCCAGTCGCGCGCCATGGCTTGCGTAAAGGGTCGCCCCCGCGGGCTGAGGCAGACCAGCGGCCAGCCCCCTGCCCCGCGCTGCGCCACGCTGATCGCGCGGCCCAGCACATCGGCGCGCAGCACCATGCCCGCGCCGCCCCCGGCCGGGGTGTCATCGACATTGCGATGCTTGCCCAGGCCAAAGGGGCGCAGGTCAATCGCCTCCAGCCCCCACAAACCGTCCCTGAGCGCACGACCCGTCAGCGAATGGCCCAGCACACCGGGAAACGCCTCGGGCACCAGCGTGATGACCCGTGCCTGCCAGGCCCGCGCGGAGGCCTTGGGCGCCTCGATATCGCGCGGGGCGAGCGAGGGCGCGATGGACAGCCGCCCGGCAGACCGGCGCGGGGCACTCATTCGATCAGCCCCTCGGGCGGGTCGGCAATGATGCGCCGCGCACCCAGATCAACCGTCGGCACGATGGCGCGGGTAAAGGGCAAGAGCACCGCCCCCGCCTGCCCAGGCGTGACCAGTTCCAACAGGTCTGACGCCCCATGATTGAGCACGGCCTTGACCCGGCCCAGCGCCACGCCGCCGGTGTCGAACACCTCCAGCCCGATCAGATCGGCATGATAGAATTCGTCATCCGGCAGGGCGGGCAAACGGTCGCGATCCGCAAACAGCCGCAGCCCGCGCAGGGCTTCGGCATCCTCGCGCCTGCGCACGCCTGACAGGCGCGCGGCAAACCCCTGCGCCACCTGTGCGCCAAGCGTCACTTCAAAGCTGCGCGCCCCGTCCTCGGACCAGAGCGCGCCATCCCCCGCCAGCGCGCGCGGATCAGCGCAAAAGCTTTTCAGCCGCACCTCGCCGCGCACACCATAGGCCCCGGCAATGGCCCCGACACAGACACGCGACTGGCTCATGTTCCTGCCCAAATACGCTCAGGGGAGTGAATTGGCCCAAAGGGCCGGAAAGGAGGCGCGAGCGCCCCCTTTGCACCGCTTACTCGGCAGCTGCGGCCTCGGCCTTGTCAGCCTTTTCCTTGGCGCGCTCCTGCGCTTTCTTGCCGGGCTGGGCTTTCTTCATATTGGCGCGCACGGCCTTGTCGCGCACACCGGCCGCTTCCAGAAAGCGCGCGATCCGGTCGGTGGGCTGTGCGCCCTGCGCCAGCCAGTGCTGCACGCGCTCGACATCCATTTTCACGCGGTTCTCGTCATCCTTGGGCAAGAGCGGGTTATAGGTGCCCAGCTTTTCCAGAAAGCGGCCATCGCGCGGCATGCGCGAGTCAGCAGCGACAATCGCGTAATGGGGGCGCTTCTTGGACCCACCACGGGCCAGACGGATTTTGGTTGCCATGTCAGTTTCTCCTTTATCGATGGCGGAGGCGGGGCTTGGCCCGCCGGATCTAGCGTTGGAGTTTCTCGTGGTGACGGATCACTTCCGAGATGATGAAGTTCAGGAATTTCTTGGCGAATTCCGGGTCAAGATCGGCCTCTTTGGCCAACCATTCCAGCCGCTCTATCTGGCGCGCCTCGCGCGCCGGATCGGACGGGGGAAGATCGTGCTGCGCCTTGAGCCTGCCCACGGCCTGCGTGTGCTTGAAACGCTCACCCAGTGTGTAGACAAGGATCGCGTCCAGCCGGTCGATACTGTCGCGATGGCTGGCCAGAACCTCGGCTGCGCGGCTGATGTCGTCAGGCATATACGCCTCCGGTCTGCATGGGGGCGGCGTCGCAAGGGGGGCTGTCTGCCCCCCACCGGCCCTGCAGGCCGGTCCCCCCCGAGAGTATTTGGGGCAAGATGAAATGGATCATGACTGTCCCCCCGGTTGCGGCCCATGGCGCCAGACAGTGACAGGTGCCGGGTCCCATGCTGCGATGCGCGCTTGCGCGGCCGTGTTGGCACGGTCGATATAGCAGGCGAACACGTTCAGATCAGCGGGCAGCGCCGCCGGGACACCCCTCGGTGGCATGGTGTTGGGGCGGAGCGTGGGGCGGCTCATGCCGCGCCCTGCGACGCAGAGGGATGGCGCCAGATCTGCATCGGCCACTCGATCAATATGCCGTCACGCTCGAAACGCGCACCGAGCTTGCGGGCCAGGGCGCGCGAGCGGGTATTGGCTGGATCGATATGCGAGATTACGCGGTCAAGCCCCTGATGCCGTGCGGCATACGCGCGCGCGGCCAGCGCCCCCTCATAGGCCAGCCCCTGCCCTTCATGGCCCTCATAGATATGCCAGCCAAGCTCGGGCTCGGACCAGCCGTCATTATAGATCATGCCGATCCGCCCGGCCGTGGCACCGGAAGCGCGACGCTCCAGCATCCACATGCCGAAACCGCGCAGCGCCCAATGGCCGAAAGTGGCCAGAAACGCGCCCCAGCTGCGAAAGCGCGGGTAAGGGCCGCCGACGAAATGCGACCGCTCCGAGGCGGCGAAGGCAGCGAATGCCTCGAAATCGCGCTCTTGCGGGCCGCGCAGGATCAGGCGCTCGGTCTCGATGAGCGGGATGGAGAGGGCGAGCGCGCTCATTTCTTCTTCATCAGCCCCGACAGGCCGCCGGGCAGGCGTGCCCCGCCCATGGGGGGCGCACCAAGACCCGGCATCTTCATGCCCTGTTCCATGCCGCGGCCCAGTTCGGCCATCTGGTCGGGCGACATGCTGGACGGGTCCGGCCCGCCCTTGCCCATCATCCCGGCCATGGCCTGTTTGAGCATGCCGCGCTTGCCCATCGTCTTCATCATGTCCGACATCTGGCGGTGCTGCTTGATCAGCTTGTTGAGGTCCGCGACCTCGAGCCCCGCGCCACGCGCGATGCGTTTCTTGCGGCTGGCCTGCAGGATCGCAGGGTTGGCGCGTTCCTTCCTGGTCATCGAATTGATCAGCGCGATCTGGCGCTTGAGCATGCCGTCATCGAACCCGGCAGCCTCGGCCTGTTTCGACATCTTGCCCATGCCGGGCATCATGCCCATGACCGACTGCATGCCGCCCATCTTCATCATCTGTTCAAGCTGCATCTTCAGGTCGTTCATGTTGAACTGACCTTTCTTGAAGCGCTTCATCATGCGCTCGGCCTGTTCGACCTCGAGCACTTCCTGCGCCTTCTCGACCAGGGCCACGATATCGCCCATGCCAAGGATACGGCCCGCCACGCGCTTGGGGTCGAACGCCTCGAGCGCGTCGGTCTTTTCGCCCAGACCCACAAAGCGGATCGGCTTGCCCGTGACCGCGCGCATCGAGAGCGCCGCACCGCCGCGCCCGTCGCCATCCATCCGCGTCAGCACGACGCCGGTGACACCGACCTTGCCATCGAATTCCGCCGCGACATTCACGGCGTCCTGCCCGGTCAGACCATCGACGACCAGCAACGTCTCGCGCGGGGTGGCGACGTCGCGGACGGCCTGCACCTCATCCATCAGGACTTCGTCGATATGCAGCCGCCCCGCCGTGTCGAGCAGGAAGACATCATAGCCGCCAAGCGTGGCCTGCTGTTTGGCGCGCTTGGCGATATCGACAGCGGACTGGCCCTTGACGATGGGCAGCGTATCCACCCCGATCTGGGTGCCGAGGATCGCAAGCTGTTCCATGGCCGCCGGGCGGTTCGTGTCAAGCGAGGCCATCAGCACGCGCTTGCCCTCACGCTCGGTCAGCCGACGGGCGAGTTTGGCCGTGGTCGTCGTCTTGCCCGAGCCCTGCAGGCCGACCATCAGCACGGGTGCAGGCGGGTTGTCGATCTTGAGCGCGCCGGGATCGCCCTCACCCTCCAGCATGGCGATCAGCTCGTCATGGACGATCTTGACGACCTGCTGACCGGGGGTCACGGATTTGGTGACAGCCGCACCGGTTGCCTTTTTCTGCACGCGCTTGACGAAATCGCGCGTCACGGGCAACGAGACATCGGCCTCCAGCAGCGCGACGCGCACTTCGCGCAGGGCCGCGCGCACATCCTCTTCCGACAGCGCACCCTGTTTCGTCAGCCGGTCAAAGACCCCGGACAGGCGTTCAGAGAGGTTCTCGAACATGCGCACACTCCTAGACCGACAGCACAACATGCTGGGCCACAACCCGAATTGCACCCACGGGCGCAACGCGCTGGCGGGTGGCGATCCCTGCGAATGCACAGGGACCGGAAGCGATACACTTCCGGATAGCGCACCTCCATTACGCCCGCGAGCAAGCTGAGTCAAGCGCGGCCATGGAACCTGTGGCGGCTTTGTGAGTTGAGATTTCGCGGGAAGGGCCCAACTGGCCCCCTGTAAGCCTGCCCGATACCAGGCGCACATCAAGGACTGGAGGTTTTCATGAGGATCACACCATTGCTCTTGTCATCGGCGGCAGCGCTTGCGCTTGCGCTACCCGCAAAAGCGAGTGGCTATCAGGTCGAGACACTGGCCGAAGGGCTGGATCGACCTTGGGGAATGGCGTTCCTGCCCGACCATGGCGACATGATCATTACACTACGCGGGGGCGGTGTCGTGCTCTGGGACGAAGAGAATGGCGTCACGGAACTGGACGGCGCGCCCGATGTGGTCAGCGATGGCCAAGGTGGGCTTCTGGATGTCGCCATCGGTCCCGATTTCGATGAGACAGGCTATGTCTACATGACGTGGGTCGATTCCGTCGATGGCGGCACCACCACCCATGTGGGCCGGGCGCAACTGGACCGTGACGCAGGCGCGCTGAGCGATCTGGAAGTGCTGCATCAGGTCAGCCCCGGTATCGAGAGCGGCGCGCATTTTGGCTCTCGCATCGTGTTTCATGACGGGTTCCTGTATGCAGGCTTCGGCGACCGGGGCAGCAAGGACTTTTCGGAAGATCACATCAGCCAGGACCTGAGCAGCGAAAATGGCGCGGTCATCCGCCTGACGCTGGATGGCGAGATCCCCGAGGACAACCCGTTTGTCGATGATGACGGTGCTGCGGGGGCGATCTGGTCCTATGGCCACCGCAACATTCAGGCGATGACCGTGCATCCGGACACCGGCGCGATCTGGCTGGCCGAACATGGCGAGTCGGGGGGCGATGAAGTGAATATCGTCGAGCGCGGCGGCAATTTCGGGTGGCCCCTTGCCTCATTCGGCGTGACCTACAGCGGTGGCGAGGTCTTCGCCCAGCCGCATCAGGAGGGAGATGGCTTCATCGCGCCGATCCACCACTGGCCGCCGGGGCGCGAGGCGCATAACCCGCCGTCGGGGATGACGTTCTATACCGGTGACGCCTTTGCCGACTGGCAGGGCCATGTGCTGATCGGCAATCTGTTCCATCAGTATCTGGGCCTGTGGGCTGAAGAAGGCGACGGGCTGACCGAGGCAAGCCGCTTGCTTGACGGCGAAGGGCACCGTATTCGCGACGTGGTCATCGGGCCCGATGACGGCTACATCTACGTGTTGGCCGACGGTGAGGATGTGCCATTGATGCGACTGACGCCAGAATAATCTCTCTCTCCCGGCACTATCCGTGGCTGCGTGTCTCCTCCGGACGCGCAGCCATTATTTTGTCAGCAGGTCCATGCTCCCGCTCAATGAGCTGCAATCGCAAACCGCCGTCAGGAGATGGCTTGCGTGTTCGCCCGCATTCACGATAAGAGACCCGCATGGAGAGGTGGCCGAGTGGTCGAAGGCGCACGCCTGGAAAGCGTGTAGGCGGGAAACCGTCTCGCGGGTTCGAATCCCGCTCTCTCCGCCA
>PWWF01000338.1 GCA_003561595.1 Paracoccaceae bacterium
CAGGCAGTTGGACGAGCACGGGTACATACTGCCCGGACTGGGGGACGCTGGAGATCGTCTTTTCGGAACGTGAACAAGGGAGGCTGAATGAACTTGCGCGCATTGGTCACCGGAGGGTCCCGAGGAATCGGGGCGGCGGCGGCGATTCGACTGGCTCGTCAGGGTTATGCTGTGGCCCTGAGTTACAGGAGCAATCGCCAGCAGGCCGAGGAGACAGCGGCGGAGGTGGAGCGGATCGGTTGCCGAGCGGTTGTCCTGCAGGGCGACCTGGCCGATGCCCAGCAGGCACGGGACATGGTGCGCGAAGCGGCCGAAGCCCTGGGTGGGCTGAACGCGCTGGTTAACAACGCTGGCTACGTGCAACGGGTTTCGTGGGAAGAAGTCTCGCTGGATGATTGGAATAGGATGATGCAGGTGGGACTGACCGCGCCGTTTGTGTGTGCCCAGGCAACCGTTCCGTATATGAAGGAAGCGGGG
Organism: Paracoccaceae bacterium; assembly: GCA_003561595.1. GTDB lineage: Bacteria > Pseudomonadota > Alphaproteobacteria > Rhodobacterales > Rhodobacteraceae > Roseinatronobacter. The sequence goes on from PWWF01000338.1 coordinate 478, forward strand.
TTCGGCCGCATCGTCAACGTGTCTTCGCTTAGGGCGCTTACCGGTTCAGCGCACGGGGTACACTACGCGGCCAGCAAGGCCGGTCTGTTGGGGGTTACGCGCTCGCTTGCGGCGGCCCTGGCCCCCCATCGGATCACGGTCAACGCTGTCTGCCCAGGATATACAGCCACGGACATCAACCGGGAGGTACTGGAGCGAAACCCTGAGAAGATCTCCGCACAGGTGCCCCTGGGACGCGCGGCGGAGGCGAACGAAATCGGAGCAGTGATAGCCTTCCTCTGCTCGGAGGGCGCCGCCTACATCACCGGGGAGACGATAAGTGCCAACGGCGGCATTCACATGCGTTGACGTGGCGAGTTTCGATTTCGGAATCACCGCATTCTTAGGCCCGTTTCCGTCCCCGGAGGATTGGATCGTCCCGGCGGTGGAGGCCGGGGTAAGCCTGTTAGAGATTCGAGCTGAGCCTGGATTTGCGCATCCGTCGGTGATGCCCCCTGCGTACAGGCGGTACCTCCGAGAAGCGGCCCGGGCGGCGGGGCTCAGGCTGTCGTTGCACGCACCCTTGTACGATATGAACCCGGCCAGCTCCGTCCCGCAGAGCGCGGCGGCTGCATGGGCCGAGCTGGCGTCCTGTGTGTTCCTTGCGGCTGAGTTAGGCGCAGATGTGCTCGTCATCCATCCGGGGGAGGTCCCTGCCGAGCAGCCCCCGGTGTACCGCCGAGAGGCGGAGAGGCGCTTCAGTTTCGGCTTGCAATCGCTCGTATCCCAGGCGGAGTCTGTTGAGGTCCGGCTGGCTTTGGAGAACAAACAGCGAGGCAAGGGGGAAGATCTGGTCCGTACCCCGGACGAGCATGTGCGATACCTGCGTGAGGTTCCCGGACTTTGTGCGTGTTTGGACCTTGGGCACCTGAACACGCTGGATGCAACGCCTCGTGAGTACATCGGCGCGCTAGGGGAGCACCTGGTGCACGTTCACTTACACGACAATAATGGACAACGGGACGAGCATCTGTCATTAGGTAAAGGGTCCCTGGATTGGCAGGCTGCTCTTTGTGCCCTGGAGGACATTGGCTACCGGGGAACGGTGGTGTTAGAGTTGCCCAGCGTGGAGGACGTGCGCAGCAGCCTGGCGCTGATTCGCGGCTGGGAGTAGCTCAGATGAGAAAGAAGCACTGGTACTGGTCGTTTTTCGCGGCCAACAGCGTGGCCGGGGCTGCATCTCCGCTCCTCCCACTTTATGTCTACTTTTTGGGGGGTGGGCCACGCGAGGTGGGCCAGTTGGTGGCCGTGGCCAGCGCGGTGGGTGTCCTGGCCAGCCTCCTGTGGGGTCGCCTGTCGGACCGCACTCAGCGCAGGCGCCCCATGATCCTAGTAAGTTTCGGCGGGCTTGCCCTCGCCTACGCGGCCTTCCCTTTTCTTAACCAGGTGAGTCACCTCCTCTACCTCAACGCCTTCGTCAGCCTGGTGTGGATGGCCTCGGTCACCGTGGCCGTTCTTCTGATCATGGAGTCAAACACCAAGGCCGACTGGGAGCAGCAAATAGGCAGATTCAATGTCTTCAGCGGGCTGGGTTGGACCGGGGGGCTTGCTCTGGGGGTTGCCTGGACCAGCGTGCTGTTGCCAGTGGTGGGAGAGGGGTGGGGACTCCGCTCCCTGGGCGCCGGTATTTCGGCATTGGCCGTATGCGCCACCGTGTTGGCCACATTGTGGGTACGCGAACCTCCCCTCCACATCTCCGCTCGTGCTTTCCGCGGCATGGCTGTGACGGCTGGCGCACTCTTGTACGAGCGCTTCCGCTACGCTCCGGCCCATTTGTACCACGTGTTCAGCCCCATGCAGCTGGTGCGGTTCCTGCAAGGCCGCTCTGCTTTGGGCCCCGACCTGGCGCTGTGGTACTACGGCGCCTTGCTCGCGTTCACGGGCTTCGCCATGGTGTTTGTGCTTCTCCCCATCTTCCTCCGCTCCGTGTTGGAGTGGCCCAGCTAGCTGGTCTATGCGGCCTACTTAGTCCACCACGCAATAAGCGTGCTGGCGTTCGGCTGGGCGCGGAGGGCCGTTGCCCGCTGGGGCCACCGTCCGGCCGTGGCATTGGCACTTCTTGTACGAGGAGCGGCCTTCGTAGGGTGGGCCGGGGTGGGCACTGTCCTCGGCGGGTGGGCAGTGCCGGTGCTGTTCGGAATGGCGGGCATCACCTGGTC
>PWWF01000362.1 GCA_003561595.1 Paracoccaceae bacterium
GCGACCAGCACCGCAGCAGGGCGCAGCTTGCGCGTTTCAGGCAGCACCACATCGGGGTTCAGGTCAAAATCGCTGGAACTTACAGCCGTCACATCAAGCGCGGCACGCAAACGCGCCGCGGCATCAGCCGTCATCGCCGCTGGCCTCGAACCCCAGCGTCGCGGGATCGAGCACATAATGCGCGCCGCAGAACTGGCAGTCCGCCGTCACGACCCCTTCATCCGTGGTCATGGTCGCAATGTCCTTGGCCGAATAGATCGACAGGCTGTTGCGCACCTTGTCCTCGGAACAGGAGCACCCGAAATGCACGGGCTGAGGGTCAAAGATGCGCGGGGTTTCCTCGTGAAACAGGCGCAGCAGCAATTCCGGCGGCTGGACCGAGGGGCCGACCAGTTCCAGCGGCTCGACCGTGTCCAGAAGCAGATTTGCGCGCGCCCAGTCCTCGGACATGGTGTCACGCTCGCGCGGGGTGGCCCCGGCGGCTTGCGGCATGTGCTGCAACATCACGCCGCCCGCGCGCCATGCCTCATCCGCCCCGCGCAGCGATGACTTGCCAAGGCTGAGCGCGAAGCGCGTGGGCAATTGCTCTGACTGTTCGAAATACGCCTCGGCGCAATCGGAAAGCGAGGCGCCCGCGATCGGGGTAATGCCCTGATAGGGTTCCATGTCGCGCCCCTGATCCAGCAGGATGGCGAAATACCCCTTGCCGATCTGCGGAAAGCCGGGGGCCTGATGGTTCAGTGCCTCGGGGTCGAAACTGGCATAGGCGCGGATGCGGGCGGGCGCGCCTTCCTCTTCGGGCGCGACATAATCCGTCGCGATCAGCCGCAAGGGGCCATCACCACGGATCTGCAGGGACAGCCGCCAGCGCAGTTTGATGGTCTGCCCGATCAGTGCGGTCAGCAGCACGGCTTCGGCCACCAGCGCCTCGACCGGGGCGGGATAGGCATGACGTTCCAGCAGCCGCTCCAGCGCGGAATCCAGCCGCGCGACGCGCCCGCGAATATCGCAGGCATCCAGTTGAAAGGGAAGCACCGTGTCATCCCAGGCGATTTGTCCGCCAATGCTCATGCCAACTCCTGTCTGGCGCGTCCAAGCCCCGCCCATCCGGCATGGGGCAGCGCCACTCATCCCCTCATATAAGAAGGATGCGCGCAGTGCCAACAGGTTCAGTCCGGGCTGTTCAGGCGTCTATCGCGATGCCACGATAATAGCGCGTGGTCCCGGACGGGGCCTGTACTGGCTGGTCAAATTCCAAGAGCGCCCCTGACACGTCATCGTCGAATTCCTCTTTCCCGGACCAGGCGGTCAGTTCCCATTTCATCGCGTCCAGAAATTCCGCGCCGCGCGTCTGCGCCAGCTTGCCCAAAACCTTGTGCAGCCGCGCATCACCGAATTCCCGGCCATCCTGCGTCATGCATTCGGATATGCCATCGGAGTACAGAAACAGCCGGTCGCCAGGGAAAAGCTGCGCCGAAACCGGCGCGTAAACCGCGCCCGGCACCAGGCCGATGGGTAACCCGCCCTGGCCGAGAAACTCGATCTGGCCACCCGCGCGCTGGATCAGCGGGTGTGGATGGCCTGCCTGCACCAGCCCCACCTGCCCGGTGCTCAGGTCGATATCGGCATAGGCGATGGTCAGGTAGGATTCAGTCTCGATCTCTTGCAGCATCAGGTCATTCATCCGCGCCGCGACATCATGCGGCGCGCGCGCGATAACCGTGCCGGTATGGCGGTCGCGGGTCAGGGCGATGTTCTGGCTTTGCGCGCCGCCCGCGAACAGCCCGCCGATCCGCGCGCCCAGCATCGCGGCTGCAACACCGTGCCCCGATACATCGATGGAATAGACCCCGATCCGCGTTGCGCTGATCATGAAGGTGCCGACCATGTCTCCCCCCACATGGCCCGAGGATTGGAGCAACAAAGACAGCCGCGCCCCGCCAAACTCATGCACGCGCTGGCGCAGAAGCGATTGCTGCAGGCGCCGCGCCTCCATCAGGTCACGGTCCACGGCGTCATAGAGAAGCTGCAACTCATCCAGCGCGGCGCGCAATTCGGTGTTCTGGCGCATGGCCTGCGCCTCGGCCCGGCGGGCCTGTTCGCGGGCGCGGTGCAGTTCGGTGACATCCACCCGCACGCCCACACGCCCCCCATCCGCCGTCGGGCGTTCGGTGATCTGCAGGACACGGCCATCGGGCAGGTGCTGGCGCACGGTTTCGCCATCGCGATGGGCGCGCATCCGTTCTGCCAGCCAGGCCTCCTCGCACCCGACCGCTTCCGGGAACTGCCCCTTGGCGAGCGCGTGGCGCAGCATATCCTCGAACCGCGCCCCCTCGGCGATCACGTCGATACTGCGGTCATACATCTCTCGAAAGCGGCTATTGGCCAGAACCAGGCGGTCCTGCGCGTCGAAAAAGACAAAGCCATCATTCAGTGCCTCGACCGCATCGACCAGCCGCGCGCGGGCAAGGCGCACTTCGCGTTCCTTGGCCAGCAAGCGTTCACCCGCATTGATACGCGCGCGTAATTCATGTGCGCAGACAGGTTTGGCCAGAAAATCATCCGCGCCGACATCCAGCCCCTCGGCCACGGCATGCGTGTCGTTCTTCGAGGTCAGCAGAATGAAATAGCTGTAATGTTCCCGCGGCTGCGCACGAAAGGCACGGCAGAAATCCAGCCCGTCCATCTGCGGCATGATCCAGTCCGACAGGATCAGATCGAAATGCCGATCTGCGCACATCGCCAGCGCCTGCGCGCCGGTTTCCGCCTCTGCCGTGGTGTAGCCCCAGCCCTGCAGATGACGCGCAAAGATCATCCGCTGCGCGCGGCTGTCATCCACGATAAGCGCCTGACGGCCCGTGGTAACGCCCGGATCGGGCAGGGAATGATTGTCTTGAACGCCCATGGCCTGTAATCTGATATCAGTTATTGCGAACCCTACAGTGCCAGTTGCGCGTTAACATGCGTTGAAAATATAAAGTTTTCGGTTTTTCCGCGTGGCGGGTAACAACCGAGCAGGATTTTCTGCATATATTCACGACAGGCGCAGATGCGAGGCAGAGATGATCAACTGGACGCGCATTCAGGAACTGTACGAGGATTTCGGCGCAGACGGCGCCGAGGATCTTTTCGCAGCCTTTCTGGAAGAGACGCAGGAAGGGATGGACCGGCTGGAAGCGGCCATCACCCCCGACACCCTGCAATCAGAGTTTCATTTCCTGAAAGGGGCCGCACTGAACATGGGCTTCGATGAGGTCTCCGCGCTGTGCGAACAGGGCGAGCAGCTTGCGCGCGACGGGCAGGATGCATCGGAGTTCAAGGCGCGGGTGCTGGCTGTCCTGCCCGCCACATGCGCGCAGTTCCGTCAGGAATGGCGCAGCCGCGTCGGGCTGGGATAAGCGCGCCCTCAGATCACGAAGCCCGCCATCACGTCATCTTCGGTGATATCGGTAAAGATGAACCCCTGCGCGGCCATCCGCTCGTAAAGCGTGACAAAATTCTCGGGGCGAGTCGTCTCGATCCCGATCAGCACCGTGCCGAAATTCCGCGCAGTCTTTTTCAGATATTCGAACCGCGCGATATCATCCTCTGGGCCAAGGGTTTCCAGAAAATCACGCAACGCACCGGGGCGCTGGGGCAGCCGCAGCATCATGTATTTCTTGGTTCCCTGATACCGCATGGCGCGTTCCTTGACCTCTGGCAGACGCTCGAAATCAAAATTCCCGCCCGAGGCAAGGCAGACCACCGTCTTGCCCGCGATCTGGTCTGCCAGCGCGGGCAGCGCATCCACCGACAGCGCGCCCGCAGGTTCCAGGACGATCCCTTCGACATTCAGCATGTCGAGGATGGTGATGCAGATGCGGTTTTCGGGCGCGATCAGCACATCTTCCAGCGCGACATCGCGCAACTGGGCAAAGGTATGCTCGCCAATCCGCGCCACGGACGCCCCATCGACAAAGCTGTCCAGCCCCTGCAGGGTCACGGGGCCGCCCTGCTGCAACGCCGCGCGCAGGCTGGCCCCGCCCGCTGGTTCCACATAGCGCAGCGCCGTTGTCGCACCCGTTGCGCGCAGATAGCGCGTCACTCCCGCGCTCAGACCGCCGCCGCCCACTGGCAGCACCACCATGTCCGGCGCACGCCCCAGCTGCGCCAGCATCTCGACCGCGACGCTGGCCTGCCCCTCGATCACATCGGCATCGTCAAAGGGCGACAGGAAATGCGCCCCGGCCTGCATGCAGAACGCCTGTGCCGCCGACAGCGACTGGTCGAAAATATCGCCCACCAGCCGGATCTCGACCTGATCGCCCCCGAACGCGCGGGTCTTCATGATCTTCTGCTGCGGGGTCGTCACCGGCATGAAGATCGTCCCCTGCACGCCGAAATGGCGGCAGGCAAAGGCCACCCCCTGCGCATGGTTGCCCGCACTGGCGCAGACGAAATGGCGCTGATCGGGGGCCTGGTCCAGCCGCTTGCGCATGGCGGTAAAGGCGCCGCGTATCTTGTAGCTGCGCACGGGACTCAGGTCTTCGCGTTTCAGCCAGATATCGGCGCCGAACCGGTCCGACAGATAGTCATTGCGTGTCAGCGGCGTGGGCGGGAACACCGCGCGCATGGCCTGCGTCGCATCCTGCGCCGCCTTCCGGAAGTCAGGCATGTGCGGGGCCTTTCTCCAGCACCGCACGCACGGCATCGGGCATGGCGGTCGATTTGCGTGTCACGGGGTCGAAAAACACCTCGACGGCGTCATAACTTGCATGCTGCACGCCCGTATCGGCATGCAGCATCCGCATGTGAAAGGCGCAGCTTTTCGTCCCGATCCGCGACACAGCGCCGTCAATCACGATCAGATCGCCCGCGGTCAGTTCGCGGATAAAGCGCGTCGTCACCTCTGCCGCGACCGTATGCACGCCATAGTCGCGCTGCATGACCGAATAGGGCAGGCCCAGCGCGGTCCAGATGTGATAGCAGGCATCGTCGAAAAACGGCGCGTAGTGGCGCACATTCATATGCCCGAAATGATCATGATGCCATGGATGCACCACCGCGCGCACAAGTTCCAGCCGATCCGTCATTCAGGGCCCCCTGTTGCCTTCAGCCAGTTAGCAGCCGCCAGATCACGAAGGCAAGCGCGGCAAAGGGCAGGCTGCGCCCGACGACAAAGATACGCCAGCTCCACCAGCGGCTTTTCGCGCCCAGCGCATAGACCACGCGCCCATGCGGCAGCGCCCAGCACAATAGCCCCGCCCCGATCACGCCAGAGGCGACAATGACATTCGTGCCGCCGAACTGGTCCAGGAAATCCAGAAACGGCATCCCCGCCACCTGCAATTGCACGGGCGAGAAACTCAGCGCCGAGGGCAGGCCCAGCCCCACCATCAGCGCCCCGGTCGCGGCCACGGCGCGGGTATTGGACAGGTCCAGCTCCTCGGCAAAGGCCGCGATGATCACTTTCAGCCCGGCCAGACAACTGCTGAAGGCCGCCGCAAAGAACATGCCGAAAAACGCAATCGCCAGCCATGGGCCGATCTGCATTTCCTCGAACACGCGCGGCAGGGTCGAGAAGGCCAGTTCGCTGCCCGCGCCCGGATCCAGCCCATAGGCAAAGACAAAGGGAAAGATCATCCAGCCCGCCAGCAGCGCGATACTTGTTTCCGTTGCGGCAACAATCAGGCTGGCGCGCGGCACATTGGTCTTGCGTGGGATATAGCTGCCATAGGTCACCAGATAGCCCTGCCCGATGGCCAAGGTGTAAAACGCCTGCCCGAAGGCGAAAAACCACAGCTCTGGCCGGGCCAGCGCGCCGGACTCCCATGTCGTCATGAAACTCACGGCCTGTGACCAGCCATCGGTCGTGGCCGCCACCCCCACCAGCCCCGCGATCAGCAGCGCCAGAAACGGCATCAGCACCTTGGAAAATGCCTCGATCGCGCGCACCCCGCGCAGCAGCACCAGCGCCGCCAGCCCCGTCACGATCAGGAAATACCAGATGGAATTATAGCCTGCGGTAAACGCGTCAAAGCCCCGCAGCTCCAGCCGGATGGCATCAACCGCGTAGCCCAGTGTCCAGCCGGTGATGACCAGATAATAGCTGGTGATCACGATGGTCAGAGTGACCACCAGCCAGCCATAGACAGCCCCCAGCCGCGTCGCCCCGCGAAATGTGGTCACGACCGATCCCTGCCGCACCCGCCCGGCGGCCACTTCCAGCATCATCACAGGCAGGGCCACGATCACAAGCGCGATCAGATAGGCGGCGATGAACGCACCGCCCCCGTTTTCGCCCACCATATAGGGAAAGCGCCACAGGTTCCCCAGCCCCACGGCCGCCGCCGCCATGGAAAACACAAAGGCCGGCTCGGAGGACCATTGATCGCGCGTGCCCGCCTGCAGATGCTGCGCTGTCTCTCGCTCGCTCATGAGGTGTCAGGTAACCGGCGCACCCGCCCGTTTCAACGCCCCCTTGCCGAGTGCGCACAAAGCCAATAGACCACCGCGCAACTGCCGCGCGCTGATGGAGTTCCCATGTCCAGATTCACCCCCAAGAAAGTCGTGCTGGCCTATTCCGGCGGGCTCGACACCTCGATCATCCTGAAATGGCTGAAAACCGAATATGATTGTGAGGTGGTGACCTTTACCGCCGATCTGGGTCAGGGCGAGGAGCTGGAGCCCGCGCGCGAAAAGGCCCTGATGCTGGGTATCGACCCCGAGAATATCTTTATCGAGGATCTGCGCGAGGAATTCGTGCGCGATTTCGTCTTTCCGATGTTCCGCGCCAATGCTGTCTATGAGGGGCTCTATCTGCTGGGCACCTCCATCGCGCGGCCCCTCATCTCCAAGCGGCTGGTCGAGATTGCCGAAGCCACCGGCGCCGATGCCGTCGCCCATGGCGCGACCGGCAAGGGCAATGACCAGGTGCGGTTCGAGCTTGCGGCCTATGCGCTCAACCCCGATATCAAGGTCATCGCACCCTGGCGTGAATGGGACCTGACCTCGCGCACCAGACTTCTGGAATTCGCCGAGGCGCATCAGATCCCCATCGCCAAGGACAAACGCGGCGAGGCCCCCTTCTCAGTCGATGCCAACCTGCTGCACACCTCGTCCGAGGGCAAGGTGCTCGAGGACCCGGCGGATGAGGCCCCCGATTACGTCTATCAACGCACCAATCACCCCGAAGACGCGCCCGACCAACCCGAGATCATCGAGATCAGCTTCGAGAAGGGCGACGCCACCGCGATCAACGGCGAGGCGCTCTCCCCCGCCACCGTCCTGACCCGGCTGAACGAATATGGCCGCAAGCACGGCATCGGGCGGCTGGATTTTGTGGAAAACCGCTTTGTCGGCATGAAATCGCGCGGCATCTATGAAACCCCAGGCGGCACCATCCTGCTCGAAGCCCATCGCGGCATCGAACAGATCACGCTCGACAGCGGCGCAGGCCATCTGAAGGACAGCCTGATGCCGCGCTATGCCGAACTTATCTATAACGGCTTCTGGTTCTCGCCCGAGCGTGAAATGCTGCAAGCCGCCATCGATGCCTCACAAGCGCATGTGACCGGCACGGTCCGGCTGAAACTCTACAAGGGTCAGGCGCGCACCATCGCCCGCTGGTCCGATCATTCGCTCTATTCCGAAGCCCATGTCACCTTCGAGGATGACGCGGGCGCCTATGACCAGAAAGATGCCGCCGGTTTCATCCAGCTCAACGCGCTTCGGCTCAAATTGCTGGCCGCACGAAATCGTCGGTTGAAATCCTGACACGGCAGGGTTTCATCTTGCCCCAAATACTCCCGCCGGAGGCGCACGCCGCCTCTGGCACCCCGGTCACAGGAGGTGCCCGCCATGACCAGACCTGTCGTCCTGTGCATCCTCGACGGCTGGGGCATCGGCCCCACAACTGACGGAAACGCGCCCGCGCGCGCGCGGACCCCGCATTTCGACCGCGTCATGCGCGACTGCCCGAATGCGACGCTTGTGACCCACGGCCCCGATGTGGGCCTGCCCACGGGCCAGATGGGCAATTCCGAGGTCGGGCACACCAATATCGGCGCGGGCCGCGTTGTCGCGATGGATCTGGGCCAGATCGACCTCGCGATAGAGGATGGCAGTTTCGACACCCGCCCCGCCCTGGCCGATTTCATCGAGACATTGCAAAGAAGTGGCGGCGACGCGCATCTTTTCGCTGTCGTCTCGGATGGCGGGGTGCATGGGCATCTGGACCATCTGCGCCATGCCGCGCGCCTCATCGCGACGGCCGGGATCAAGGTCTTCATCCACGCCATCACCGACGGGCGCGACGTGAGCCCCAAATCCGCCGAAGGCTATGTCCAGACGCTCGAGGCCGATCTGCCCGAGGGCGCGCGCATCGCGACCGTGATCGGGCGCTACTGGGCGATGGATCGCGACAACCGCTGGGACCGGGTCGAGCGCGCCTATCGCGCCATCATTGAGGGGCGCGGCGAAGAGGCCGAGAGCGCGCTTGCCGCCATCACCAGCGCCTATGCGCGCGGCGAGACCGACGAGTTCATCGCCCCCACCATCATCGGCGGCTATTCCGGCACGCGCCCCGGCGATGGTGTCTTCTGCCTGAGTTTCCGCGCCGACCGCGCGCGCGAAATCCTCGCCGCCATGGGCGCGCCCAGTTTCTCGGGGTTCGAGCGCGCGACCCCGCCCGCCTGGGGCGCGCTTCTGGGCATGGTCGAGTATTCAGAGGCGCATAATGCCTTCATGACGACCGTCTTCCCCAAGCGCGAGATCACCAACACGCTCGGCGCCTGGGTCGCGGAACACGGCCTGCGTCAGTTCCGACTGGCCGAGACGGAAAAATACCCCCATGTGACCTTTTTCCTCAATGGCGGCACCGAGACTGCCGCAAAGGGCGAGGATCGTCACATGCCCGCCAGCCCCAAGGTCGCCACCTATGACCTACAGCCGGAAATGGCCGCACCCGAAGTGACCGATGCGCTGGTCCAGGCGATTGCCGATGGCTATGACCTGATCGTGGTGAATTTCGCCAATCCCGACATGGTCGGCCACACTGGCGATCTGGATGCCGCGATCCGCGCTTGCGAAGCGGTCGATGACGGGCTGGGGGCCGCGCTCGATGCACTGAACGCGGTGGGTGGGGCCATGCTGCTGACCGCAGATCACGGCAATTGCGAAACCATGCATGACCCCGCGACCGACGGGCCGCACACGGCGCATACGCTCAACCCCGTTCCCGTTGCGCTGATCGGCGGCCCTGCGGGCGCGCGCCTGCGCAATGGGCGGCTGGCCGATGTCGCGCCCACTGTGCTGGCGCTGATGGGCCTGCCACAACCCCCCGAAATGACAGGGCAAAGCCTGATCGTGTCATGATCCGCCCCGCCCTTGCCCTGACAGCCCTGTTGCTCTGGGCAGGCCCGGCCCCGGCAGACCCCGCAGAGCGCGCGATGGATGCGGCCCGTGCGATTGAGGAGGCAACCGCCAGCATGCAGGCGGCCAGCGGCGGGCGTGCCCGCATCGCGGCATTGTCCGAGACGATTCAGGCCTATGAGGACGGGCTGGTGGCCCTGCGCGACGGGCTGCGCGAGGCGCAACTGCGCGAAGCGGTACTGACCCGGCAATTCGCCGCCGCCTCCGAGGACCTGACGCGGCTTCTGGCAGTGCTGATCGCGACGGAGCGCATCGACCCCGATCTGGCCGCGCTGCACCCCTCGGGCGCGCTGGAAACCGCGCGCGCCGCCATGCTGCTGGGTGAGGTATCGCCCGCAATGGCGCGCGAGGTGGCCGCGCTGCGCGATGACCTCGAGGATCTGCGCGCCCTGCGCCGGGCGCGGCAATATGGCGCGCTCGCCCTCGAACAGGGGCTGGCCGCCGCCCAGACCGCCCGGACCGAGCTTGCACAGGCGATTGCGGATCGTGGCCCCCTGCCCAGCCGGTTGGTCGATACGCCCGAAGCACTCGACACGCTCGCGCGCGATGCCGACTCGCTGCAGGACTTCGCCGCCGATCTGGCCCAGCGCAGCGCGCATTCCGATGCCAGCCCCGCGCTGTCCTTTGCCAGCGCACGCGGCACGCTGATCTTGCCGGTGCGCGCCACAGTGCTGCATGGCTTCGGGCAAAGCGACGCCGCCGGTGTCACGCGCGACGGTCTGGTGCTGGCCACGACACCCGAAGCGCTGGTCACGACGCCGTGGTCGGCCACGGTGCGCTATGCGGGCCCCTTGTCAGGGCATGGCCAGGTCATCATTCTGGAACCGGCCGAGGCTTATCTGATGGTGCTGTCGGGCCTGGACGAGGTGATGGTGCAGACAGGCGAGATCATTCCGCAGGGCACACC
>PWWF01000425.1 GCA_003561595.1 Paracoccaceae bacterium
CTTCTATCTTGGAAGGCCCCCAGAAATCAATGATGCTTTTCGTCAACGGCAGTTCATCGAGCACAAGGAGAAAACAGATGCGCTCATTGAGATGCTAGATGAAATTGCGGGTATTAAGAAAAATCGAAATTTTTTCTCTACGCCAAGTTTTTCAATAAATAGATAGTACTTTAAGGTGAAAGAACTAGTAGCCGTGAGCCGACAAAAGTCTGTATTGAACCACAAGCGTAGGTCTGCTGTGGGCTCCAAACCGTCATCTAACACATTGCGCGAGGCAACACCCCCCTCACCCCGCGCGGGTCTTGATCGCCGTGCCCTCCGCCTCTGTGCTGCGCCGATAGACCGGCACAGGGTCCAGCACGATGCGCGCCGCCGTCTCGCGCCCCTCGATCCGGGCCAGAAGCATCTGGGCCACATGCTCGCCGATCTCGCGCCGGGGGGGGACGATGGTGGACAGACCGGCCACCTGCGATGAGGTGAAATCAAGCCCGCCAAAGCCGATCATCCGCAACTGGCCGGGGATGTCGATGCCCTGCCGCTCGGCCTCCATCAGCGCGCCGAGGGCGAGGATATCGTTGGAAAACACCACCCCATCCAGATCGCTGCGCCGCGCCAGCAGATCACGGAACACACCGGCGGCGGCGGTCGCGCTCTGGGCATCGGCGACGACAATCTCGGGCGGGGCCAGCCCGGAATGCGAGTTGAGCACATCGCGATAGCCCTGCCCCCGCTGCGCCGCGCGCCCATCCTTTTCCAGTTGCGCGCCGATAAAGGCGATGGCGCGGCAGCCCCGCTCGATCAGGTGGCGGGTCTGCAGGCGACCGACATCGGCATGCGAAAACCCCACCATCAGATCGATCGGATGCGGCCCGATTTCCCACATCTCGACCACTGGCACGCTGGAGGCCTCGAGCATCTGCCGCGTGGCCCGGCTGTGGCCCAGCCCCGTCAGCACCACGCCCGAGGGCGACCAGGACAGAAAGGTGCGCACCAGTTCCTGTTCGCGCGCGGGGTCGTAATTCGTGTGGCCGATCAGGATCTGATAGCCCTGCGCCATCAGCGCGCTTTGCAGCACAGTGACGGTTTCGGCAAAGAAGGAATTGACCAGCGAGGGCACGATCACCCCCACCACGCGGGTCGAGGCTGCCGCCAGCGCGCCCGCCATACGGTTGGGCACATATTGCAGCGCGTCGATGGCATGGCGGATGCGCTGCTGGCGGGCCCGGGACACAGCCTCGGGGTCGCGCAGATAGAGCGACACGGTCGAGGGCGACACCTCGGCCACGCGGGCCACATCGGTCATGGTGGTGCGCATGGTGCTGCGGCGGGTGCGTGAGCTGGTCATGTGGTATCCCCTGACATAAGGTCAACTGCTAACCGGACGGGGCGCGCGCGGCAATGCCATGCGCGGGGCCGAACGGAAAACGGGCGCGATCAGCACATGACCTGACCGCGCCCGCTGTGGTTTTCACGCTGCCGCGCGATCAGCGCATGGCCGAGCCGCGATCGCTGTCCACCTGCTCTTCGGCGCGGGCAACAGCGGCCTCGAACGCTTCAAGGAATTCGCTGCCGGCATCGCCGAATTCTTCCAGATACCAGTCGCGGATCGGGCCTGCATGTTCGCGGAACGCGTCCATTTCTTCCTCGGTGGGCGCGATGATCTCATTGCCCGCCTCAAGCCACTTCTCATAGGCGTCCAGCTCCTTGCGGGGCTGGATGCCGAACTGGATCGTGGACATCAGCGCGCCGCCATCCAGCACAACCTGCTGATGCTCGGGGTCGAGCGACTGGAAGGTCGGATTGTCGATGAACCACATCGACGCCATATAGGCATGCCCGTCCAGCGTGATGTATTGCAGCTGCTCCTGGAAGTTCATGTTGGCGATATCGCTGATCGAGTTCTTGGTGCCGTCAACGACGCCCGTTTGCAGCGCGGTATAGACCTCCAGCCACGGGATGGGCGTGGGCGAGCCACCCATGGAGCGGACCAGACGCTGCTGGATCTCGGATTCGATGGTGCGGAAACGCACGCCTTCCACATCGGCGGGGGTGCGGATGGGTTTGTCGCGGGTCGCGAAGTTGCGCCAGCCGCCTGTCTGGGTCATGGCCAGCAGCAGGATATCGTCATTGGACGAGTCCAGAATCCGCTCGCGCATGAAATTGGTGAATTCCTGATCCTGCAGCACAAGCTGCGCCACCCGGTCCGAGCTGAGCGCGTAGGGAATATCCATGCCCTGCACCGCCGGATAGATGGCCGACGCCCCGCCTGCGGTGGCGGTATACATGTTCACGACACCTGCGCGCATGGATTCGAAACACTCATTGGCCGAGCCGCAAAGCTGCGCGCCGACAAAGATGTTCACAGTGACCTCGCCGCCGGTGCGGGCCTCGACAAAGTTCTTGAACACCAGTGCGGCGTCATATTCCTGATCGTCCTCATTGGCGAGGAAGACAAGGTTCAGCTCGGTCGCATCCAGCGCCTGCGGGGCAACCACCCCGGCAAAAGCGACCGCGCTCGCCATCAGTGCCGTGCGTGTTCCGGCAAGTGTTTTCGTCAGGTCCAACATGTCAGTTCCTCCCTTTTGTGTGTCAGACATACCCGAGCCAGCGTGGCAACCACATGACCAGATCGGGGAACAGCACGAGGCTCACGACCACCGCGACCTCGAACAGGAAATAGGGGATCAGATCCCAGGAGATACGCTCGATCCGCTCGCCCGAGATGCCCGAGACGACAAAGAGCACAAGCCCCAGTGGCGGCGTGATCAGCCCGATGATCAGCGTCACGCACATCACCACGGCGAAGTGGATCGGATGAATGCCCACGCCCACCAGCACCGGCGCCAGGATCGGGGCCAGGATCAGGATGGCGGGGCCTGCATCCATGATCGTGCCGATGGCCAGCAGGAACAGCACCACCAGCAGGAACAGCATCAGCGGATCGGATGTGATGTTCAGGATGAAGCCCGAGACAAGCTGCGGCGTGCCCTTGAGGCTGACGAGCGAGGCAAAGGACACTGCCGCGCCGACCAGCAGCAGGATGATCGCGGATTTCAGCGCGGCCTTGCTGAACACCTCGACCAGTTGGGTCAGGCTGATTTCGCGGGTGATGAACAGGCCCAGGATAAGCGCGTAGAATGCCGCCACTGCCGCCCCTTCGGTGGGCGTGAAGATCCCGCCCACAATGCCGCCGATCAGGATGATCGGGGTCAGAAGCGGCATGAAGGCGCTTTTCCCGGCCTCCCAGGTCTCCGCCCAGCTTGCGCGCGCCGAAGGGTCGGGGAATGTGCGGAACCGCGCGACGATGGCCACCACAACCATCAGCCCGAACCCGATGATCAGCCCCGGAATGATGGCGGCTGCGAACATCGCCGCCACCGAGACGTTCATGATGAAGGCATAGAGGATCATCAGCCCCGAGGGCGGGATGATCGAGGCCAGCACCGCCGAAGCCGCCGTGATCGCCGCCGAGAAGGATTTGGTATAGCCCGCCTGATGCATGCCCGGGATCATCACGCCGCCCAGCGCCGAGGCATCGGCCACAGCAGAGCCCGAACCACCCGCCAGCATGATCGAGGACGATACCGACACCTGCCCCAGCCCCGCCTTGCGATGCGCGACAAAGGTTTCGGCGAATTTCACGATGCGGCTGGTCACGCCGCCTGCGGTCATCAACTCGCCCGCAAGGATGAAGAAGGGCAGCGCCATCAGCGGAAAGCTGTCCATGCCTGCAAACAGTCGCTGCACCAGCAGGTTCAGGAAGCGCAGATTGTCTTCGAGGATCAGCGTCAGGCCCGGCGCCAGCAACATCACGAAGACGATGGGGGTGCCGATGACCAGCAGGCCCAGAAAGATCCAGATATACAGGAACGCCATGCCCTCAGCCCCCCGCCGCCGTTGAAGAGCCGAACACATTCACCGAATACCGGCCCGGATGGATCAGATTGCCGATCAGTCGCAACAGGCGTTCGAACGACACCAGCGCCACGAGGGTGAAACCGATTGGCATGATCGCATAGACATAGCTGAGCGGCAGCCGCAGCGAGAGCGTAAAGCTGGACCCGGCGCGCGACATCAGCCCGTAACCCAGCCAGATCGCGCCACACAGCATGATGAAAACTGCCAATTCGATCAGCAGCCCGACATAACGCATGATCGGGTGGTGCTGGATCGCGGCGACAAAGATATCGAGGCTGACATTCATCCCGTAGCGATGCGCGGTCGGGAAATACAGAAATGCCATCCAGACCATCATCGTGCGCGACAATTCTTCGGTCCAGCCAAAGCTGTCGCCCAGCACATAGCGGTAGAAGACATGCACGATCACGACGCCGAGCATCCCGAACAGCAGCGCGGTCGCCGCATACCCGGCGACCCGCGTCAGCGTGCGGTTCACGACATCCAGCGTCCGGATGACTGCGTCCATAGCGCCCCTCCCTGCACCGTGCCGCGCGATTGCCTCCTACAATTTCGCAGCGCTACGATGTGTCTAGCATTGACGAAACCCCCTGTCAATCAGGCAGATTTTAAAGTATTATTGCTTAAGATCAGTAGTTTATTATACATTCAGGAAAATATCCCCGAGTCGCCCGAAAAAACATCACTTCCATTCTTGCAGCGATATGAAAATACTGACACACTGTCTGCCGACATGTTCCGGCATGCCGTCGCATGCCGCTTGGGAGGGGAGTCGTGTCACAGCGAAGGATAGAAGAATTGCGAAGCCAGCGCTGGTATGCGAGCGCCGACATGCGCGGTTTCGCGCATCGTCAGCGCACCCAGCAGATGGGCTTGCGGCGCGAGGAATTCATGGGCAAGCCCGTGATCGGCATTCTCAACACCTGGTCCGATCTCAGCCCCTGCCACGCCCATCTGCGCGACCGCGCCGAAGCGGTCAAGCGCGCGGTCTGGGCGGCGGGGGGCTTTCCGGTCGAACTGCCCGCGCTGTCGCTGGGCGAGGTGATGGTCAAGCCCACGACCATGCTTTACCGCAACCTGCTGGCGATGGAGGCCGAGGAACTGCTGCGCTCGCACCCGATCGACGGGGCGGTGCTGATGGGCGGGTGTGACAAGACCACGCCGGGGCTGCTGATGGGCGCGATTTCCATGAACATCCCGGCGATCTTCTGCCCGGCGGGGCCGATGCTGAATGGCCGCTGGAAGGGCAAGACGCTGGGCGCGGGCACCCATACGCGCGCCTATTGGGACAAGCTGCGCAATGGCGAGATATCGCAGGAGGACTGGGTCGATCTGGAAAGCCGCATGACGCGGTCCTTCGGCACCTGCAACACGATGGGCACGGCCTCGACCATGACATCCATCGTCGATGCGATGGGGATGACGCTTCCGGGCGCGTCCTCGGTGCCGGCGGCGGATTCGGGTCATGCGCGCATGGCCTCGGCCTGCGGCAGCCGGATTGTTCAGATGGTGTGGGAGAACCTGCGCCCGTCGGATGTGCTGAGCCCGGCCTCCTTTGCCAATGGCGCGCGGGTCTTCATGGCGCTGGGGGGATCGACCAATGCCGCCGTGCATCTGGTGGCCCTGGCGCGGCGCGCGGGTGTGGCCTTCGGGCTGGATGATCTGGACCGCGCCGCGCGCGAGGTGCCGGTGCTGGTCAATATCTTTCCGGCAGGCGACCGGCTGATGGAGGATTTTCACTTCGCAGGCGGCCTGCCTGCCCTGCTGGCACGGCTTGCACCCCATCTGGACCTGGGCGCGCGCACGGTCACCGGCCATCTGGCCCAGATGATCGAGGGCGCCGAATGCTACGATGATGACGTGATCCGCCCGCTGGACAACCCCGTCACGCCCGCCGCCGCGCTGGCGGTGCTGCGCGGCAATCTCGCCCCCGATGGCGCGGTCATCAAGCCCAGCGCGGCCAGCGCGCATCTGATGCAGCATCGCGGCCGCGCAGTCGTGTTCGACACCCATGCCGATCTGGTCGCGAGGATCGATGACCCCGCCCTTGGCATCACCGCAGACAGTGTTCTTGTGCTGCGCAATGCGGGGCCCAAGGGCGCGCCGGGCATGCCGGAATGGGGCGCACTGCCGATCCCCAAGCATCTGCTGGCCCAAGGCGTGCGCGACATGCTGCGCATCTCGGACGCGCGGATGAGCGGCACGCATTACGGCACCTGCGTCTTGCATGTGGCGCCCGAAAGCGCCGTGGGCGGACCGCTGGCACTGGTGCGCGATGGCGATGAGATCGAGCTTGATGTCGCCGCCCGCCGGTTGGAGCTGCTGGTGTCTGACGACGAACTCGCCGCCCGCCGCGCCGCATGGACCCCACCGCCCCCACGCAGCCAGCGCGGCTATACCGCGCTATTCTGCGAGCATGTCACACAGGCCGACAAGGGCTGTGATTTCGACATCCTGCAAGGCGGCCCGGACGAGCCTGAACCCGAGATTTTCTGAAAGGAGCATGGCGCGATGCCATCTGACGACAACCGTTTCAAAGCCTGGATGCAGACCCGCCAGACCCCGCCCCCGCTGGGAAGTTGGGTGATGTCCGCCAGCCCCTATGTGGCCGAGGCGATGGGCCATGTCGGGTTTGACTGGCTGCTGATCGACATGGAACACACCCCCATCGATCTGGCGCAGACCACGGCGATGATGCAGGCGCTCTCTGGCAGCCCGTCCGAGGTGGTGCTGCGCGTGCCGTGGAATGATGCGGTCATGGTCAAGCGGGTGATGGATGCGGGCGCACGCTCGCTGATGTTTCCCTTCATCCAGTCGGTCGAAGAGGCCCGCGCCGCCATCGCCGCCACGCGCTACCCGCCGCAAGGCACGCGCGGGGTCGCCGCGATGCACCGCGCCAGCCGGTTCGGCACGCTGCCCGACTATCTGGCGCGCGCCAATGACCGTGTGGCCGTGATCCTGCAACTGGAAACGCCCGAGGCCGTGGCGCTTTTGCCCCAGATCGCGGCGCTGGACGGGGTGGATGCGGTCTTTGTCGGGCCGGGCGATCTGTCGGCCAGCATGGGGTTGATGGGGCAGATCGGTCATGCGGATGTGCAGGCCGCGCTGCGCGATGCGGCGCAGGCCGCGCAGGATGCGGGCATCGCCTGCGGGATCGTGGGGGCCGATCCGGCGACCGTGCAGCGCTATATCGCGATGGGGTTCACCTATGTGGCCGTCGCCTCGGACATGGCACTGATGATGGGCGCGGCCAGGGCAGCGGCCGCCGCCATACGCGGGCAGGCCAGCCCAGATGCGCCGCAAGCCGCATATTGAAAGGGGGCGTCATGGCATTTGAAACCATCCATCCCGCACAGGCCGCGCTTGGGGAATGCCCGCTTTGGTGCGCGCGCACGGGGCGGCTGTGGTGGGTGGATATCGAGGCCCCGGCACTGAACTGTTTCGACCCGGCGCGCGGCACGAACCGGACCCTGCCGATGGATGAGAATATCGGCTGCATCGCCTTGCGCAGGCAGGGCGGGTTCATCGCCGGAATGCGCTCTGGCCTGTGGTTGCTGGATGAGGACGGGCGCAAGCTGGAGCGTATCGCCAACCCGCAGCCCGACAGCACGATCAGCCGGTTCAATGATGGCCGCGCCGATCCGTGGGGACGGTTCTGGGCGGGCACGATCCATGAACCCCGCGACCGGCCTGCGGCCATTCTGTGCCGGGTCGATACGGACCTGAGCTGCACGCAGGTCGCAGGCGATATCATGGTGTCGAACGGGCTGGCATTCTCGCCGGACCGCGCATGGATGTATCATTCCGACACGCCCGCGCATGTGATCTACCGCTATCCACTGGATGCTGATGGCACCCCCGGCCCGCGCGAGCTGTTTCATCAATTCCCCCATGGCAATGGCCGCCCCGATGGCGCGGCGGTTGATGCGGACGGGTTCTACTGGTCCGCGCTTTACGAGGGCGGGCGCGTGGTCCGCCTGTCCCCCGCGGGCGAAATCGTGGCCGAATACCCCGTCCCCGCGCGTTGCCCGACCATGTGCGCCTTTGGCGGGCCGGAACTGCGCACGCTTTATGTCACATCGGCCCGGCATGGGCGCGGGGCAGAAGAATTGGCCGAATGGCCGCAATCGGGCGATCTGTTCGCGATGCAGGTCGAGACACCGGGCCTGCCAGAGCCAGGCTTTGCGGGGTAAACGGATGGAAGCGCAATATTCATCGCTGAAAGGCGCGTCCGTGCTGGTGACCGGGGGCGCGACGGGTCTGGGCGCGGATTTCGTGCGCGGGTTCACGCAGCAAGGGGCGCGGGTGGGCGTCCTTGATCTGGATGCCGAGGCAGGCACCGCGCTGGCGCGCGAAACCGGCGCGCATTTCGCCCGCGCCGATCTGCGCGATCTGGATAATCTGGGCCAGACCATCACCGATCTGGCGCGTGCGACTGGCCCCTTTACCGTGCTGGTCAACAATGCCGCGCGCGATGATCGCCATGATTTTGATGATCTGAAGCCCGAATACTGGCGCGATGCGCTGGCCACGAACCTGTCGCATCATGTCTTTGCCGCGCAGGCCGTCGCGCCGGGCATGGCGCAGGCCGGGGGTGGCAGCATCATCAACATGGGCTCGATCAGCTGGATGCGCGGGCGTCCGGGGATGCTGGGCTATACAGCCTCCAAGGCCGCGATCAGCGGCATGACACGGTCAATGGCGCGCGAACTGGGGCCGCAGGGCATTCGCGTGAATGCCGTCGCCCCCGGCGCGATCCTGACCGAACGGCAGGCCCGGCTGTGGCTGACGCCCGAGAAGAATGCCGAATTTCTGGAGCTGCAGGCCCTGAAATTCCGGCTGGAGCCTGAACATATCACGCCCATGGTCCTGTTCCTGGCCTCCAGCGCCAGCAGGGGATGCACCGGGCAGGAATTCATCATCGACGCCGGGCTGACGCTGAACTGAGCCCGCGCAGACAGAAAGGACAGACAGATGGACCCCCTCCGCTATGGCATCATCGGCACCGGCATGATGGGTCAGGAGCATATGCGCAACATCGCCCTTCTGGGGGATGCGCGCGTCACCGCAATCTGCGACCCCGATGCAGACATGCGCGCTCAGGCCGCCGCACTGGCAGGCGGCGCGCAGGCTTTCAGCGATCACCGCGCGCTGATCGCGGCGGATCTCTGCGACGCCTATGTGCTGGCTGCGCCCAATGACCTGCATCTGGGGCTGATGCGCGATCTGATGGCGACCGACAAGCCCATCCTGTGCGAAAAGCCGCTGGCCACCACATCCGCCGATTGCCGCGCGCTGATGCAGGCGGCAGAGGCACGGCGCGCGCCGGTCTGGGTGGCGATGGAATACCGCTACATGCCGCCCGTGGAACGCCTGCGCGCGGCGCTGCAAGAGGGGCGCGCAGGCACCCCGCGCATGGTCTCGATCCGCGAGCACCGCTTTCCGTTTCTGGACAAGGTCGGCGACTGGAACCGCTTCAACGCGCGCACCGGCGGCACCATGGTCGAGAAATGCTGCCATTTCTTTGACCTGATGCGGCTTCTGCTGGGGTCCGACCCGATCCGCGTCTATGCCTCGGGCGGTGCGGATGTGAACCACCGCGAGGAACGCTATGACGGGCGCGTGCCCGATATCGTCGATCACGCCTATGTCACGGTCGATTTCGCAAGCGGCACCCGCGCCATGCTGGAATTATGCATGTTCGCCGAAGGGTCGCAGTGGCAAGAGGTCGTGTCCGTCACGGGCGAGCGCGCGCGTCTGGATGCCTGCGTGCCGGGGCCCGCGCGCTTTGCGCCTGACGGGCAGGAACGGCAGTCGGAATTCGTGATCTCGGACCGCGCCAGCAAACGCGAGACACGCGAGGCGGTCGAGGTCGATGCAAGCATCCTTGGCGCGGGCGATCATCACGGCTCGACCTATTTCCAGCATGAGCGCTTTGCCCAACTGGTGCGCAGCGGCACTGGCACGCCCGAGGTCAGTCTGGCCGATGGCTACTGGTCCGTGCTGGTGGGCGAGGCGGCCGAACGCTCGATCCGCACGCATCAGGTGATCGACCTGCGCGAGAACGGCCATCCGGCTGCATCGGCAGCGTGAGGGGGCAGGCATGAGCGATATCGTCATCTCGGAATTCATGGATGAACCGGCGGTTGACTGGCTGAAAGGCGCATTCTCCGTCACCTATGACCCGACACTGGTCGATGAGCCCGCGCGCCTGCGCGACGCCTGCGCACAGGCGCGCGGGCTGATCGTGCGCAACCGCACGCAGGTCAATGCCGATCTGCTGGCCGCAGCGCCCGCGCTGCGCGCCGTCGGGCGGCTGGGCGTGGGACTGGACAATATCGACCTGGGCGCTTGCAAGGCCCGCGATGTGGCCGTGTTCCCGGCCACGGGTGGCAA